>JAFGEK010000146.1 GCA_016931625.1 Deltaproteobacteria bacterium
GTTTCCATGCCACTTATTTACAAATTTTGCTTAGTCAAGTCGATCTCGGCTTAATTATTTTACACCTTATTTTACTAATGGTTGGATAACTGATCCAAATCCTTCAACTTTTTTTAAAAGATCAGACTAAGAGTCAGCTAATTACGAGATAAACTGCGAAATATTACATAAATTATCTTAATTTATGCTTGCAAAAAGTACCAAGTAATCTATAAATAGCTTGCAAAAAGTACTAAATATCATAATATTATCAATGTGAAACGCCTCATTGAAAAAAAATTAACTAATTGGAGATTAGTAAAACCGCGTAAGCCATTGATTTTACGTGGTGCGCGACAGGTCGGCAAAACCTTTACGCTTAAAGAGTTTGGTAAAAGAGAATTTCGCAATTGCCACTATCTCAATTTCGAAGAAAATACGCGACTGGCTAATATATTTGCAGTTGATTTAAATCCAAAACGTATACTCAATGAGCTGCGTTTTTTGCTTAATCGCGACATTGATGTTCGAAGTGACCTGCTTATATTTGATGAGATTCAACAATGCGGGTGTGCTCTAACTAGTTTAAAGTATTTTTGTGAAGAACTACCTGAGTTAGCCATTTGTGCAGCGGGTTCACTTTTAGGGGTGATCCTTAGCAATGAATCATTTCCTGTCGGTAAAGTTACGTTTTATGATTTATACCCAATGAATTATCATGAATTTCTTTTGGGTATCGGTGAAAGAGAACTTGCAAATTTACTTGCAACTCACAATATTTCAAGTCCATTTCCAATAGCAGCGCATGAACGATTTTGGGATTTATGGAAACATTATCTTGTTGTTGGTGGGTTGCCGGCTGTGGTTATGGCATATGCCAAACATCATGCTAATTTGTTTCAAGCAATTGTTAGCGTTCGCAAACTGCAAAGCGACTTAATAAATGCTTATAGTGCTGATATTGCAAAACATAGCGGCAAAACCAACGCCTTGCATGTTGATAGGGTTTGGCGAAATGTGCCGCAACAATTAGCTCGCACTATTGATGACTCTGCACCTAAATATCGTTTTAAAGATGTCTTGCCCGGCATACGTGGATATGAACGTTTAAGCGGGCCTATTAATTGGCTTATCGGCGCTCGCTTAATAATTAAAACAGCAATTGTTGAAACAGCATCACTGCCGCTTTCGGCATATGCATCAGAGAACAATTTTAAATTATATTTTTTTGATGTCGCAATGTTAAGCGCTATTAGCAATTTACCAGCGCAAGCAATATTTGATTACAATTTTGGTAGTTATAAAGGATATATAGCTGAAAATTTTATTGCCCAAGAAATGCTAGTTAATGAATGCTTAGAACTTTATTGTTGGAAGGGGCGAACTTCAGAAATTGAATTTTTATACTCAAATGAAAATGAATTAATACCTATTGAAGTTAAATCAGGCAAAGTCACCAATTCAAAAAGTCTTAAAGTGTTTATTGAGAAATATCACGCAAAATCAGCTTATGTGTTTTCGGGGCGTAATAGCGAAAAACAAAACGACCGTATAAATATTCCATTATATGCTGCTGGTGAATTTTTTAGGCGTTTGGGCGAATAATAGTTTTATTGATTTAATTTTATAGTGCGCTGCATCTAATTTACATAAGAGAAGTATAATATCTAGAAATATTAAAAATAAAATGTTATCAGGCTGTTAATTTGGCATTAGCATTGGTGGCATTAAGCAAACTATAGCCAAATTTTTAAACTAAAAGCAATTGGGGGTCGGTATGGCAAAAATTACACTTAATACCGATAGCTGGCCGGTAAGTTTAATGACCGTAGAAGGCTTGGCCGATGAAGAATTGCTACAAGAATACAAAAAATTATCGATTTCACTGGTTAAACGAAAACAAAAATATGTAAATATTATAGATATACGTGAATTAACGTTTATACCTGATGATATTCGAGTAGGTTTTGCTTTACATTCGCGTGATGATGCACACTTATTTAAACAACATTATATTGGTACGATTGCAGTATTAGGCAGTAGGTATATGCATACTATCGTTACCGCAATTAGTTGGTTGCATCCATTTATTGAAAAAGTTGCATACTCTGCCATTCTTGAACATGCCGAAGATATTGCACGCAAGTGGCTTAAAGAAGAAAATATTGAGTGGAAAGGTTTAAGTAAAAAATGAACTAATTTGTTAATAATACTCACAATCGTGGCGATGTGTTTAAAAGACACTCCCTCATTTAAGTCTCCCATTTGTACGACACTCCCTTTTAACTCCCCGATTTTTTCTCCCCGATGCTTAGTAAGACAAACTACATCGCCAACGATTGTGAATTTTGATGCGTTATGTTTGCCAAGTGTCATGCCAATACCCAAAATTTGTTTTCAGTAGTCTATACAGCAGTAATTGTGCCAAAATTTACTTTGCTGATTTTATTGAGTTTTATTTTTCAAACAGCCTGAAACTGCACTATGGTGTGGAATTTTGCTGTACTATGGTGTGGAAGGCTATAGAAATATAGAATGACGATTCAATCTCTTAACAAAAATACCAATAAAAACATATAGATAATACGATTATGGGAAGATTGATAATTAACAAATTCCACACTATGGTGTGGTTAGTTGGTTTTTATATGCACGTCCAAAGGCAATACCAAGTTTACGCATGCGTTTGCGCAGGGTCGAAGGTTTAACCCCAAGAATTTCAGCGGCTCCGCCGGGACCCTCTACGCGGCCGTCAACCTGCTGCATTACGGTTAATAAATGACGACTAATAGTTTCATCGAATTTGCTAATATTGAGACGCTTGGCGAGATGTAATGCATATTCGTCCACATCGATATTGTTACTAGTAAATAGAAACGGAAATGATAACGGCCCTTGCGGATTACTAATTAGTGCGTGCGCTATGGCATTTTCAAGTTCACGCACATTGCCTGGCCATTCATAGCCAATTAACTCCTCAAGCGCACCTGGATCTAACATGGCATTGTTTGGCAATTTCATTTCATTGCATTTTTTATTAATAAAGTGTCGCACTAATTCTGGAATATCTGCCGGACGTTCACGCAAGGGCGGCAAGCGTATCGGAAATACATTAAGGCGAAAAAATAAGTCTTGTCTAAATTGGCGATGACGAACCATGGCGG
The DNA here is from genome assembly GCA_016931625.1 of Deltaproteobacteria bacterium. Lineage (NCBI taxonomy): Bacteria > Pseudomonadati > Myxococcota > Myxococcia > Deltaproteobacteria bacterium. Next base: position 3,144 of record JAFGEK010000146.1, read on the forward strand.
CTAAATCGCGATTTGTTGCGGCGATAATTCGAATATCTAAATGCAGAGATTTGCCGCTGCCAACTCGTTTAATGACATGATCTTGCAGCACGTGCAAAAAGCGTGTTTGTGAATTTATAGGTAGCTCACTAATCTCATCTAAAAAGAGAGTGCCACCATTAGCTCTTTCAAAACAACCACGATGTTGTGCTACTGTGCCTGTAAAAGCGCCATGTTCATGACCAAATAATTCACTTTCAATGAGATTTTCAGCAATCGCGCCGCAGTTTATTTTTATAAAAGGCCCATTACGGCGTGATGACCATTCATAGATGGTATGCGCAATAACGTCTTTGCCAGTGCCAGTTTCACCGGTTAGTAATACTGGGTAATCTAAGGTTAATACTTTTTGAACTTGCGCCATAACACTGCGTAAACCACCACTGGCGCCAACGACTCTGGTAAAATTTGCAATATTTAAAAATTTATCACGCTTTATTCGTTTATCTTCGGTTAGCATCTCTTGAATATTTTCAAATTGGCGATGCTGAAACGTTGTTGACAATAAGAAAGTAACAGGTACAGCTAAAGAGGCCAGTAGATTAACAAAAGCTTCACTAGGTAATTCGTGAGCTGAATAGCATAAGATTAATGCGCCTAGGCGTTTGGCATCAAGACGAACCAATAAAATAGAACCGGTAAATCCCGTTAAGCTACAAGATTCACTTAACGGTTTAAGTAAAGGGTGTTGGATTAAGTTATCAAGATGCAACAAGGTGTAATTATGATCAGGAATATTCGCCAGTATAATTTCAGTTGATACGGCTGTCCATTGAGAGATCGAAGTTGTTTTGCCGCCTTCAATAATTGCCACCGAATCAACGACACCAATGTTAGAATCAAAAAGATGCAGCGATACCCCTGACACGGGAGCAAAAGCAGCCATAGAATGAATTAGCGCCAGCAGCGAATCGCTAATATCAGTGCTCGAGAGCAAAGCTTCGACCGTTTTGCGATAACGATTGTCTTTTATTAAGGTTGTCATTTTTGTTTAGTTAAATACGCCAAACTATTGAAAAAGCAATCATCAAAACTATAACCACCGGTTTTTAATAAAGTTAGTGAAATGGATTTGCGCGAAGATAGCAATACGGCTAATTTATCTGTCATGCAAATCTTACATAGTTTTAAAAGGTTATTATTATGTGGTGTCACTTTGCTCACTTTAACAATAGTTGGTGATACAATAGCTATTGCTGCAGAAGCAGAATCTTTAGTAAACCAAAGCGAAACGCAATGGCGTCTTGAAGCCGGGGTGGTGATCCCCGATTTGCGCCAATTTTATGCATCAGCTTTATGCCAGAAACAACGATTAATCAAAAGTCGAGTTGGTAAAGCCTATTATGCAAAAACACGCCCAGGCGAAATAGCTACAAGAGATTATGTCGATGAATTAAAACATTTTATTGATTTGGTTGACTCAGGTAATGAGCAAATTCCAGCTCAATTATCATTCATTACTCGTGAAGCTGCTGACGATTTGGAGACGGCAAAAGTTAGTTGGCAACTAGCAATCAAAGTTTCATCCGGCTTTGCAAAACGACTACATAGCTATACTAAAGCTGAAAATAATCCGCTTTTTACAATTAAAGATGAAGAGCGCCCTAATGAACAACAATGGCAAATTAGTACGGAGTTTGGTCAGGCAATAGCTACGCTTAGTGATGATAACTTTTTACGGGTGTCGTCATTATTACAAGTAACCAAGACAAAATTGCCTCCACCTAAATTTAGCGAAGACATTTCTAAATGGATTGAAGGTGATACGGTTACCGCATTTATTCAAGGTGCTGGACGTATAGCTAAAGAAATGTCCGAAGCCGCATCAGGTGAGCGCCAACTTAGGCGCGCGATAAAATCTATGGAGGCGGTTACATTTGGTCTACAAATGGTAAAAGACGGTTCAGTGCGCGCACGCATATGTGCTGCCTCGGCAAATTTGTTGCCATTTGCGGCCATGATCCGCAAACCTATTTTAGAAGATTTTTTAACGCCTAGTTTCGGTCCTGAAGCTATGACCATATTAACCGCGACAATACCTCCAGTCGCATTACAGCCATTACCTGAACTTATTGTGAAAGAACTCGAAGACGAAAAAGTGCCATCTCTGTCAGCGCAACTGAAAGAATCACTAGGGCAGCTAGATGGGCGAATAGGCATAGCTACTTTTGGCAGTCCCAACGATTGGGTTTTGGGAATAACTATGAAAGATAATGCGGCTGCCAATACTATTGTCCCAGAGCTTGAAACTTGGTTGCATAAATTGTTTTTACAAGAAGTTCCCAAATTAGATAATTTAATTGCTAAAGCAACTAACCTCGCCGGGGCAAGCCAAGGTTTTGTAGTTCAACCTGATCCCGAACTTGCTGGTTTTGATGTTGTTGCTATTGGTCGCACGGTTTATATCGTAATGGATAAGGCGCGAGTTAGTTCATTAGTTAAAATTAATGATGCCATCAGTAATGGTCATACTAATAAAAATTTAGCAGCAGCCGGACCACTAACTCCAACAGTAAGAGCCACAGTTGATCGCCCGGCAGTTCTTTCTGCATATAGTGTTAATTATGGTGACGGTACACTGGGTGCTATCGCGGCTTGGTTGGTTAGAGCACTAGATCTTTCTAAAAAAGATATATTTAATGAATTGCCAGAAAGCGCACGTGCTTATTTGCAGCGACTTCCAATTACGATGTCTATGTTGAGTCTGCAAAGCTTGCTGCTTTATGATTTAGCTTTTTCAATCAACATTAATGGCCCAGTGGTAGTTATTGAGGCTTCTACTTCGGAGATATAAAAACATGCAGCGTTTAATCACAATTATTAGTCTGGCGCTGGCAATAATTACTGCAAGTGCCTGTGCTCATCAAGCATCTGCAACTGATGCTCGTGCAACTTATATAAAAGCGGTGGATGCAAAGTTTGATGGTAATCATAAAGAGTATTACCAAAATTTAATTAAACTTGCGCAAGAAGCACCTGAAACGCGTGCTGGCAGGCGGGCGCGTGCGATACTCTACAATAATACTATAGCTGCATATCTGCTTGCCGGCATTATTGGCCCATTATTGACGCGCCCTTCGTTGTTGTTGCACGGCATTGCGCAAGCTTACTATACTGAAGATACTACAGTTAATCTTGCAGCAAAACAACCAGACTTATAGTTTATAAGTATTGCAGTAATTAAACTTCAACGTTGCTGCGCACATCTTTACTAATTTTCATCGCGCAAAATTGCGGCCCGCACATCGAACAATAGTTCGCTGATTTATCATCGGCACTCGGCAGCGTTTCATCATGAAAAGCACGCGCACGTACTGGGTCAAGCGCTAAATTAAATTGATCTTCCCAACGAAATTCAAAACGTGCTTTTGACAATGCATAATCACGAGCAACTGCAGCCGGATGACCTTTGGCAACATCGGCAATATGCGCTGCAATTTTAAATGCTAAAACACCTTCTTTTACATCATCGCGATTCGGCAAGCTTAAGTGTTCTTTGGGAGTTACATAGCAAAGTAGGGCACAACCAAGTGAACCAATTAATGCCGCCCCTATCCCAGCGGCAAAATGGTCATAACCTGCCGCAATATCAGTGGGTAATGGCCCTAAAGTATAAAAAGGTGCTTGATGGCATGCCTCAAGTTGTGCGTTCATATTAGCCGCAATTAACGGCAAAGGCACATGGCCTGGTCCTTCGATCATCACCTGAACATCATGTTTCCAGGCAATGTGAGTTAAATCGCCTAGCGTGTGCAGCTCAGCAAATTGTGCTTCATCATTGGCGTCATGACCACTACCTGGGCGCAAGCCGTCACCAAGACTAAAGGCAATGTCATAAGCACGCATGATTTCGCAAATCTCTTCAAAATGCGTATAAAGAAAACTTTCTTGACGATGTGTCTGGCACCATTTCGCCATGATTGAACCACCGCGCGAGACAATTCCGGTGAGTCGTTTATTAGCATAAGGAATATGAGCAAGGCGCACCCCAGCATGAATGGTAAAGTAATCAACACCTTGTTCAGCTTGGGCGATTAGGCAATCGCGATATATTTCCCAAGATAAATCTTCAGCAACACCGCCAACTTTTTCTAAAGCTTCATAGATGGGTACGGTACCAATAGGCACCGGACTATTGCGCAAGATCCATTCACGGGTTTCAGTAATATTGGCGCCGGTTGATAAATCCATAACCGTATCAGCACCCCAGCGGATGGCCCAAACCATTTTTTCTACTTCAGCTTCAATTGAGGAGCTAAGTGCAGAATTGCCAAGATTTGCGTTTATTTTAACTAAAAAATTGCGCCCAATAATCATGGGCTCACTTTCAGGGTGGTTAATGTTTGCCGGAATAATTGCACGTCCATTAGCTATTTCATCTCGCACAAACTCAGGGGTTATCGGTTTTGCCTGGGTGCGATTTTGGTTATTTTGCGAATGTTGCGCTAACTTGTCATTTAAACGGGCATTTTCGCGAATAGCGACAAATTCCATTTCAGGGGTGATAATACCACGGCGAGCATAATGCATTTGCGTAACCGCTTTGCCTTTTTGACCGACAAGCGTTTTGCCATTTGTTTGAGTTTGTACGTCAGCACGCGCCAAAATCCAAGCGCGCCTAAGGGGAGCGAGCCCACGATGAACATTGATCGTTTGTTCGGGGTCAGAATAGGGTCCGCTAGTATCGTATACATATAAAGGAGGATTAGATATTTCTGCGGTTTTGCCGTGGCGGCAACTACGCGTTGGTGTTTGTGAAATCTCACGAAAAGGCACTTTTATTTGCGGGTGTAATTTACCATTAACATAAATTTTACGTGATGCTGGCAAGGACGCAGAAGCAACATCATTCAATTGATTGTTATTTAAGGCATAAGATTTCGATGAGCCAGTCATCGTATATTCTCCAAAAAGCGAAAAAGTTATGCTATTTCAGTTACTTATAAATCATCAAGGTACCAAGCGATTGCGTAAAAATTTCAACAGTTCTTCGCATGGCTGTGATGGCTCACTGTTGGTGTAAGCAATTCGCATTAGCTTGGCACTCTTTTTATAAGTTTCGTAGCAATGACGACATTTTTCACGTTGTTTAGTTTGATAAATGAATTCATCATAAAGTGCAGGTTTTGCGTTGCCATCAATAATGTCGGGTAGCAGTTTAGCGCAATCTGCACAAGTCAACATAAGCCGATGTCCTTAACCTCTATAAAATAAAAGATAATCTTTTTATACGCAGATGACCAGAGTTTGAAAGGGTAAATATAATTTTTAAAAAATCCTTTTAACAGGGCGTGTCCCTAAATTCCCTAAATTCAATTTCAAACCAATCGTCATTGCCACGAAAGTGGCAATCCAGGAGAAAATTCAATGATTTATTGTATCTGGATCCTAAGTTTTCACGGGGATGACATAGAAGAAAATTGCATCAAATTTAAGCCATCATAATTAAATATTATGAAATATCAACAAGTTATAATCATTTATAAAATAAATAGTTAATTTAGGGGCATGCCCTAAGTGTTTATAATAATCTCTTTTCAAAAAAGCATATTTAGATCTATAAGCTACCTCACTGTGAATACTTTAAATGCAAAATTTCATTGTTCTTCATGCCAAGCAACCTACCAGCTTGACGAGTCAGTATATGATTGCAAATCTTGTGGTGGTTTACTTGAAGTAATTCACGATCAAAACGCGATAAAACAGCGTTCTGCAGATAGTTGGCGAACCTTATTTGAATCTCGCCACTATGGTAGCCCTGGCCCCTACGGTTCAGGTGTTTGGCGCTATCATGAATGGGTACTACCTGAGGTTGCACGTGATGATATTGTTACTATGGGCGAGGGCGGTACGCCCCTGACTTTAGCCAAAAGGCTTGGTGATAGTCTTGGGTTGCAGATATTAGTCAAGCAATGTGGCCATAGTATTACCGGTTCATTTAAAGATCTCGGTATGACGGTGCTTATCTCGCAACTAGCTTCTATGCGGCGGCGAGGTATTAAAGTACCGGCAGTAGCTTGTGCTTCTACTGGTGACACATCAGCAGCTTTAGCAGCCTATGGTGCGGCAGCCGGCTTGCGTACCTTAGTATTACTGCCACGCGGCAAAATTACGGCTGCGCAAATGGTGCAACCGCTTTCAAGCGGTGCACATGTTATTGCCATTGATACTGATTTTGATGGTTGCATGAAACATGTGCAGCGACTATGCAATGAAGAGGGCGTATATCTTGCGAATTCAAAAAATTCACTGCGAATCGAAGGCCAAAAAACAGTTGCTTTTGAGATAGTACAAGCGCTCGGTTGGCAAGTACCTGATTGGGTGGCGATTCCGGGTGGCAATCTCGGCAATGTTTCAGCTTTGGTGGCAGGTTTTTCGCAGCTTTTAGAAGCAGGCTTAATTACGCATTTGCCTAAAGTTTTGTGTGCCCAAGCCGAACAAGCAAATCCGTTGTTTCGTTCATATAAAGAAGGCTTTTCACCACTGATCCCCTTAATCGCTGGGGTCACGCAAGCTTCGGCAATTCGTATTGGTAATCCTGTTTCTTTCCCTAGGGCCGTACGTGCATTAAAGCAAGTAGATGGGGTGGTCGAATCGGTAAGTGAGACCGAGCTTACAGATATTGCCCGACGTGCAGATGAAAGCGGTTTATATGTTTGCCCACATACTGCTGTTGCCCTAGGTGCAGTTGAAAAGCAACAACAAGCTGGCGTTATTGCAAAAGGCGCTCGTGTAGTAGTAGTAGCAACAGCACATGGTTTAAAGTTTACCGAATTTAAAATAGCTACTGCAGCTGATCAAGTTGCTGGGGTTAATCTTGGGGTAGAGCGCAAACCTTGCGAAGTCCCAGATGATTATGCTGCTGTACTTAAAGCTGCTCTTGGATAATCATCAGCTTTTTTAAAATTAAGGAGTTTAGTGTGAAAACAATTAAAACTATTACGATGCTTGCCGTTTTTGGAGCATTATGCGGCGCTATAGCAGCTACTTTAATAGCACCTTCAGTTATTGCTTGGTATCAAACCCCTGGTACCTCGCTTACCGCCATGTGTTTATGCACGGAAACAGTGCAACAAGCTACAGCGCGAATTATCCAAGCTCAACTTAGTGGCGCAATAGGGGGTATTATATTCTTTTTTATCATCGGTCTGATAATTCGCGCCCGCCGCCATCGCCGGGCAAAAGCCAAAGCAGCAATAGCTGAGATGAATATAAATTCAGACTCAAACGATACCGATCTGCCTTAGTTAATTGCTTATTAATATATCTAATATTTATTTTCTAAGGTTTAAATTATTGCAAAATTTATAGCAACGCTAGAGCTTATCTGACCGATAAGGGTGCAAGATCAAAAATTGCTTTTCTTGAGAGAATGATAGAGACGATTTCGAATAAGCTCTCACTTAAAATTCCCTATTCCCTA
>JAFGEK010000147.1 GCA_016931625.1 Deltaproteobacteria bacterium
CGAAAGCGGGAATCCAGGAATGTTATGTAAAAACAATATGTTATGGACCCCCGCGTTCGCGAGGGTGACGATGAAAAGGTTACTATGGTATTTTTGCAAGTGGCTCTCTTTTAAAAAAATATACTACTTTATTACCTCTAATAATTTTATTTATTAGAAAAATCCTGCAATTATAATTAGTTATAACATTATAGATAAATCAACACCTATCAACAAAACGAGCGACGACAACCTTACGACCAACTGAGGTAAAATCTATGGTAAGTTTTTGTTTTGCCCCTTGACCATCTGCTGCAATAACACGACCTTCACCAAACGAAGCGTGATAGACTTTGGTACCTTTAATAAAACCAGAGTTTGATTTATTAACAATTATTGTTGTGTGAGCAGGTAATTGTTTTTTTACTTCATACTCAATATCATCATCTTCTTCTTTATAACAAGGATCACAACAAATTTCGTCGGCTACCAATGCTGGTTGCGCAAGATCATCATTGCGATTTGTAAATCCATTCATATATGAGGACGAAAATGATGCTTGATTAGTACGCGCTGCTGGATTATAATCAATATCTAATATCTCATCGGGAATTTCACCAACAAAGCGCGACAATTCTGCAAAACGAGGCTCACCAAAAACTGTGCGCATACGTGCTGCTGAAAGTTGTATGCGTTTTCGCGCACGTGTTAAGCCGACATAACATAAACGTCTTTCTTCTTCGAGCGCCGCTTTTTCACTAGCACAGCGGCTATGCGGAAACAACCCATCTTCCATACCCGTTAAAAATACATTATCAAATTCTAATCCCTTAGCACTATGTAAAGTCATTAAGGCAACAGCATTATCACTTTCGCGTAATGTATCAATATCGCTTGCTAAAGCAACTTCTTCTAAAAATCCTGGCAGACTAGCATCAAGATTAAGTGAAGCGTATTCATCAATTGCTGCAACTAACTCAACTAAGTTATCAATACGATCTTGAACATCAGGACCGGGCTCTTTCTTAAGCGCTTCAATATAACCACTATCACGTAATAAGCGTTCGACTAAACGCCCCAATGGTAAAGGCTCGCCATCACGCAAAGCAAGAATCATATTAATAAATTGACCAAGCCCAAGTTTAGCGCGACCACTTATGCCACCATTGTCGCTCGTGGCGATTTGCGCCGCTGCGAAAAGACTACAACCTTGCTCACGCGCTAAGCTTATCAATTTATTTAGTGAAGTTTTACCTACACCACGTGCAGGAGCGCCTAAAGCTCGAATAAAATCTACATCAGAATTGGGATTTGCCAACAAACGCATATAAGCAAGCGCGTCTTTTATTTCGCGTCGATCATAAAAACGTATACCACCAAAAACCGCATACGGTATACGGCGACGACGCAAAGCATCTTCTAAAGGACGTGACTGCGAGTTAGTGCGATAAAGAACAGCGATATTACAAGGGGTGCAACCTGCGTTTATCGCTTGTTCAATACCAATAGCAACTCCTTCACCTTCGTCACGTTCGCTTGCGTACATTTTTAACTGAATTTTTTCACCCTCACTACTATCGGTATATAGGGTCTTGCCTTTACGAGCGATATTGTGTGCAATCACTGCGTTAGCCGCCGCTAAAATTCGCTTGGTCGAGCGATAGTTGCGCTCAAGACGTACTATCTGCGCCCCAGGAAAATCACGCTCAAAACGTAAAATGTTGCCAATATCTGCACCACGCCAACGATAAATTGATTGGTCATCATCACCTACGACCGTCAAACTATGGTTAGGGGTCACTAAATTCTCAAGTAATAAATACTGCACATGATTAGTATCTTGATATTCATCGACTAATATATGACTCCACCTAGCTTGTAGTGCTAACCGCACTTCTTTATCGTCTTTTAACAAAGTAACGACGTGTAAAAGTAAATCACCAAAGTCAACCGCATTAGCACGTTTAAGTTCATCTTCATAAAGTTGATAAACCTCTAAAGCTTTTTGTTGCATTAAATCAAAAACCGAAACATTAGCTTGCTTAGGAGTCTCGCCCTTATTTTTCCATTGCTCAATTATGTAACGCATGGCTTGGGGTGAAAAAACTTTGCTATCAAGATTAAGTGCTGCCAGACATTGTTTGATCAATGCTAATTGATCATCTTGATCGTAGATTAAAAAACTTGGATCAAGACCTAAGCGATAACCATAACGACGCAACACCCGCCCGCAGATACCGTGAAATGTACCAATATCAAGGCCGCGAGGATCTATACCAATTAGAGCGCCAGTACGCTCGCGCATTTCACGTGCTGCTTTGTTGGTAAATGTAACCGCTAGCACCCTTTCAGGAAGAACCGCATGTTGTTCAATTAGGTTGGCGATACGAAAAGTAATAACCGTAGTTTTACCAGTACCAGCACCGGCAAGTACTAATAACGGCGTGTGACCATATACCACCGCTTCATATTGTGCAGAATTTAAACGCGTAAGATCCATTAGTTTACAAATTGCTTACATGGCGAGTCGATGCCTGGCAAGAGCGCTCCCATAAATAAATAGCAACGAATAATCCAACCCAAAACGGTAGCATCAAGGCGATGAACTCAAAATTTTGCTGATTAAACCAGGGCAAAAGTTTCAATAATAAACCCATTAAAGAACCAATAACTAATACCAACAATAAACTCCGAATTTTCGGCAATACTTGCATATCTCCACGTAAAAGCCTGATAGCAGCAGGCAACAGCAATAATGACCATGGAGCGTATTGCAAAATATTTTCGTTATGAAACGCTACAACATGATCGGTGAAGGCCCACAAACAAACAAATATCAAACCCAAGAGACCAGATACCAAACCAGCAGCTGCTAATATTAAAGCTACGGCAACTTTTGCCCATCGCCAATGTTGACGATAAGCTAATAATGTCAAGATAATAAATACCCCTCCCAGAGCTAGCCCTACCAATAGAAACCATATCAACCAAGCTGGTGGCGAAGTTCGCAAGACAGGGCGAGCAGCTGTAACTAAAGTAAACTCGCTTTGCACCAGTGGTTCTTCACCAGTCGGTGTTATAACTTCTGTTTTACCTATTGTCTCTTGTAGCTTGACTGGTAAAAACATTTCGTCCCATACCGAAATGTTGCGATCAATGTAATTTCCCATAATTACATGCAGACCCAAATAAACCGGCAGATTATCGGCAGTATGGCGCAAAGTATGCTGACGCCAAGTCATTTGCGCCTTTGCTGTAGCAGTAGCTTTAAGACGACCGTCAATAGTAATATCGATGATGTCGCGAATACGGGTTGCACAATTATCGAGATAATAATCATACTTGTAATACTTATTTTCAAGACGAGCGTTTATTGCTAACTTACGAGCTAAACTTAAGCGCTCTTGCGGGGTTAGATTAAGCTTTTGCGCTACAATGCTACGATTTTCAGCACTATATGAAGCCACAGTAGCTCTTAGTGAGTCTACCGAAAGCCAATAGGTCAATTTACCTTTAAGAAAATCAAGAATAAGCCAAGGCGAACTAAAATTAAAAGTGCCGTAATTATAAACTAGATCAAGGCCCGAAAAATCATCGTGAAGCCAAATCGCATCATGGCCGAATTTAAAAAAAGGATGATCACCTGGACCAAAAGTTAATAAATATAACGCTAAATCTGAACCTAATGGTTTGCTCGGTTTTATTGCTGATGTTTTTAAATTGCCTTTAGTTGCAGACGACCCAATTACCGTATCTTTTGAAAGACGAGCTGAATTCTGCAGGGCTGGGCCTGCTGGTAGCGATTTTGTTTGAGCTATTGCCGTTGCTGATGTCAAAATGACAATTAGCAATATTAAACACTTGAAATTATGCATTATCTTTAGCTTTTAGCATATTTGGCGAAAAACAGAAGCGGCAAAGGTGTTCAAAGTGTTGGCCAAATCGAAAACCTGCGTTAAAACATGATTTCATTGCATTCAACCCCTTGGCGACTTACTGCAAGTCGCGATAGGCTATACCTCAATGGTCGTACGCTGGGATCAAAAACCACCTACTAATGCTGGCTCAGGCCCGGTTGCTATTCCTACTGAACAACCTCCCAAGGAATCAGCTACCGTTAAACCCCAAATAACAACGCCAACACCAGCTTCAACACCAGCACCACAACTGCCGTTAGCTACTGAAAAACTTGCTCAAGATACCCCTCGTCCCAAGTATGAACCACCGCCTACTACCTCAATAATGGCGCATGCTTTTAGCAGCTCGGCATCAGCCCTTGATAAAATGACCGAAAAGCTGCGCATAAGCTTAGCGCGCACCAGTGCTCACTCTCACGAGCGCGCTACCATGGCTAGAGCTATTTTAGTGTTATGCCGCAGCTATGCTGTTCGTCGTTCACGCGGCGCCCGTAAAATGGCGCTTGGTCTACTTGATGAAATTGTTGATGATGATCCCAATGCCGAAACACTTGCAACTTTATTAACTGCTGAAGGTGAATTGCATGAACTTGGTGCTGAAGCTACAGCTAGCGCCCTAGCTCGCTTGGTCAACATGCTTGAAAACGACGAGACCAACGCTGGTGTGCATGCTTCATTATGCCGATCGCTTACCGCTCATTCATTGATTCAATTAGTCTTACACTTCCCCGGCACTTTAGAAGCACTTGAGCAAGATCATGAAAGCGCGCTTACTCAAGCCTTTGCTCTTGCTGAACAAGCAATAATCGCTGCGCCCGAATTTGCTGATGCTCATAGCGTTTTAGGACGTGTGCTTTTATGTAGCGCCGATCCCGAAGCCATTGCGGTTGCCCATCAAGCTTTTTGTCGTGCTTTAACTTTCGATGCTGAACACGATCCTGCTATGGCCGGAATAGCTACCATCGAACTAAATAACGGTAATGCAAAGCAGGCTTTAGTCTATGCAGATCATATAATAAAATTAGGTAGTGGTGTTCCCCAAGCTTTTCATCTTCGCGCATTAGTTTTGTCAGCATTAAATCGTTATGATGATGCACGACGCGATATAGAACGAGCCCTGCGCCAAGCCCCTAATGCAGGCTTATTACATCTTGATGCTGCTCGTATTGCTTTAAACCTAAATGACAGTCGTGCTGCCGAAATCTACGAGCAAAATGCACGCATTTTACTTGGTGATGATTTTGAAAATTTAAAACAGATGATTTTTGCTAATGGGTTAACTGCAAAGGGTTCAGCTATCTAACTTTTTGGCACCACGGCCGCATAAACTTCTAACACTGCGCCAGCTTGTACTTGATTATCTGGCAAATCATTCCATGATTTCATCTGATCAACACTTACACCATATTGTTGCGAAATCGACCATAACGTCTCACCACGACGAACTTTATGTATAGCCGTTCGTTTTAATTTAAATTTCTTTGGTGCATACTTTTTATTAACTGCCGATTTCTGCCAACGAGCTGCAATTTGTCTGGCGCGCCATTTTTTTCTTTGTTCATCATTTTTCTGGTTAGCTATCTGTCGACTACGCCACTTTTGGGCAGTTACCGGAATAATCAGCCTATCTCCAGGCCGCAAACTTCTTACATCGTTAATGCGGTTAAATTCACGAATCAATTTAATAGTGCTGCCATAGCGACGGGCAATACGCGCCAAGCTCTCACCACGCTCTACAATATGACGGGCATATGATACGCACTCTTCTGGCTTTTGCGTTTTTAGCCATGAAGCTATTTCTTCACCACGACCCTTAGGAACACGTATTATTGTTGATCGCTGTGGTGGAGTAACACCATAACTTAGTCCTGGATTTAGCTCTTGCAAAAGTTCATATGAGCAACCAAATTGGCGCGATATTACTTGTAATTCTGTGGCATCATTTACTTCAATTTCATCATAAGCAAGTGGTGATAATGGCTTAACTTGTGCAAAACCGTACTTTTTACGGTCTTTAGCAATAATCGCTGCTGCAATTATTTTAGGTACATAATGTTGTGTTTCTTTGGGAAGAGCTTTACGCCTTACTAATGCCCAAAAATTGCTAACACCTACTTTGGCCATAGTGCGCCGTACACGCCCTTCACCGGCATTATATCCCGCCCATGCTAAATGCCAATCGCCAAACTCACGATACAATTTGCTAAAATATGTAGCTGCTGCTTCAGTAGCACGAATGAAATCACGACGCTCATCAACCCAAGCATCACGTCGCAAATGAAACACACGAGCTGTTGCAGGCATAAATTGCCAAAAACCGCCTGCTTTTGCCCAAGATGTGGCAGTAGCACTAAAACCACTTTCAACCATAGCCACAAAAACTAAATCTTTTGGGAGTCCATGCTTTTCAAGAATCGGTTGCATAATGGGGATATAGCGGTCAGATCGAGATAACCAGCGCTCAAAAAACCAACGCCCACGACCGGTAAAATAATCAATGTAGGAGTCTACTAGAGGGTGATCTACTATAGGAATATCGAAAGCTAAATGCCCTTGGGCTTGTATTGCTTGATGAGCTGGCATTAAACGTAAGCGTGCAGCTAAAGCATCAGTTTTTAAATTTAACATCCAATCAAACTGGCGTGGCCATAATAATTCTTCACGATCGGCAATAATGCTTTTTACTTGATGCGATATAGTTTTAGTCTGTGCAAAATCGTCAAATAAAAGGTCATGTAAAACCCATTTAGCATCATCGGTTGGGCTTAAATCTTGCTCTTGCATTAATGCATCTCGGGCAATAATTTCAGCTAAAGCCTCGGCATTCTGCTCATCAATGTCAGAAGTATCCGCAGGTGGGGGATTGGCAGAGATCGTCCACGATGCAAGAGTAAAGATTAATAATTGTAACGACATTATTTGTAAACGTAGCTAAAGCCGCGCCGTATCGCAAAAATATCGCGCGGTTATTTGCTGATAATACTTATTAGAGAAATCCATATATCTGTTTTTAAAAAAGTCTATATTTTTATAAGGCTTAAGAGAAATAATTTCATTAAATGGAGGGTCACCCGTTCATGTGGTTCGACTCCTCGACTGGCTTAGGGCAACCGGGGGTTATGGTTTACCCGTTCGTGGTGAGCTAGATCGAACCACATGTGCACAATAGTCAATTAATCACTAAATCGTTTACGCCGAGTTGATAAAATCAAAATAAGCATCGCCGAGAAAGCAATAGCACCACTGTCAGGCGTTGCAGCGCAACCATCTGATCGAGCAACTACAACTTCTTTTTGTGGATTAGTATTTGCCTTTGTAGCCACTACTAAATTTATACTCGTATTTGCCGCAACAGTCTGTCCGGCTAATGGTTGTTGTTTAATAACTGTCCCTGGAGCATATTCAGTAGAAGATTCATAAGTAATCGTACCTAATTTAAATACTGAATTTGTAATTATTTCTTTTGCTTCTTCAATAGTTTTGAGCACTACATTAGGCACCATTGGCAAATTTGGATCAGTTGCTACCCATAAATTAACTGTTGCATCTAATGGTACATATTCACCTGCGACTGGCTGTTGTCTTAAGACGGTGCCTGGTGATACTTCGTCGGTTTGCTCAAAAGTAATATTGCCAATTTTTAAATTTGCTTGTTCAATTGCTTTTTCTGCATTGGTTTGAGTCTGGTTAACCACATTAGGGACTACACGCATATTGGGGTCGGCAACAATGGTGAGATTTATTTTGCTACCTAAAGGTACGCTTGAACCAGCGACTGGATCTTGTTCTAATACGGTACCAGGGTCATAAGTAGTTGAAGTTGTATAATTAATAGTACCAATACTTAATTCTTCAGCTAAAATTAATGATTGTGCGGTAGTTATTGATTGATGCACAACATCTGGCACATCATGCATTTCATATATAACTGAAGTGCTAATCGTCTGACGTGCTAATACTTTATTGTTGATAACTACTTTAGCGTACAGTTCATAACTTCCATCAAGCATATCGGCGGGTAAGCTAAGACTAATATTAACATTGCCTCGTTTTTGTGAAGTACTTGCGGTGGCATCTGCAATTATTGAACCATCAGGGTTTTGCAAATATATAGTAAGTGTATGATTTACACTTTGAGTTAAGTGGTTAAATAAAATGTTAATAGTAGATGATCTACCGGCAGTGAGCTCTGCTGGCGCCGCTAAACCTAATCGTGGTGCATTAACCATATGAGTTCGCTGGTTATTGGCGCCAAAGGTCGGCCAGTCTAAACTACCTTGAGCCTGTGGTAATTCAAAAACATAAACCAGCCCATTCATTGCTTGCACTGCAATTTCTAGTTTACCGTCATTATCGATGTCACCTAAAGCTGGAGCTGCTAATGGGGCAAAGTATTTCGGGAAACCTGATAAATGATCTCCGGCAGCAGTCATGCTATATAAAGCATCACTATCACTATCAAAGAGACTGTAACTATCACCAGTAATGCCGGCGATTACCATAGCTTTTGTATCGCTAAGACCATTGCAATGTGCCGAGCACGGGTTTGCAAATGAAGGTGCTGGAATATTTTTTATAGATTTAGAATACTCGCTTAATTTATTACCCTGATCATCATATACATCCAAAACATTAATTGGTGTGGTATTTACAATAATTTCTAAATCACCATCATGATCAACATCAGCAAGTCGCAGTGCTTGTGGATCTAATAAACTATCCGTCTTAGACCATGCTATTGTATTTAAAGAGTTAGCTTGGCGTCTTTCAAGATATAAATTGCTGCTCTGCTTTCTAATATCAATTAATTCATAGTTATCATCGTTATTAAGATCTGCAAGTACTGCTGCAAGAAATAAACCGCTAATCGTTGTTACCGTTTCATTTAGCCTAATTATTTGTAACTCTGATGCCCCCTTAGCTTGGGCAAATATTTCTGCTTTACTATCACCATCTATATCACCTACAGCGAGAGGAAATGCTACATCATCAGAATTACCAAGCAACAATGGAAAGCCGTTTTTAGGGTTTCCTGCAGCATCAACGGCAACTAAATAAGTAACGCTGCCATTAGTAGCTACACGTAATATATCAAGGGTTCCGTCATTTTCTAAATCCGCAACCACTGGTGGATATTCAGTATATATCTCAGAAGAACTTCCGCTCGCATTAACGACTCCTGCCGGAAAACCCGCAACGGCGGTTCCATCATGATGAAATGCATAAATAGTTTCATTATTATTAGTTACTGGTGGCGCAACAATAATTTCTAAGTCACCATTTTTATCTAAATCAGCAAGAGCTATACCGATAATTTTATGTGTGCTATAAGTATTTAAATTAGAAACGACTGCGCATATATCAATAAATGGATCAGACCCAGAGATTAACGTCTCTCCATTATAACGACGAATATATACCCAGCATGCTCCTCTTGGCATACTAATAATTTCCATATAACCATCGCCATCGACATCGCCAAGCAATGTATTAGACAGTTGCTCGCTGTTTAGATATTCATAGCCTTCATTATAACGCGGCCAGCCTTGCTCTAAAGTATCATCTCGAAATAGTGCAGTTATGGCATCAATATAGTGTTGATTATCGTCATATACACGCAAGCGGATAAATAACACTTTGCCGCTAACACCAGTGCCTGTGTTAATAGTTGCTAAGATACCGCCATCTTCATCATCTATACTTTGATGCTCAACTTTGGAGTTACCAGTATATCGCAAAATAAAGTTTGGATTATCGTAAAGATAATCATCTACCGTTGCTGTAGCTATTTCATAGTGATGAAAATCTGCACCAGTAGCAACACCGTAAATTTCTAACTGATTTCCTTTATGAAAATAATTATTAGATGTTTCTAATAAATGTGATGGTTTAGTAATATAGCCATGCAAATCTGGGGGTTCTTCAGGGGCAGCCATCATCGCTGCGGCATCATTTAACACACCAAAAGATCTATCGCTTGACCAATCATTAGTTGGTATAGCGTAGTTATGAAAAAGAAATCGCACTTGGTCGTTAGTTAATCCTGACCATCTTTCAAGTAATAACGCAACTAATCCTGAAGCAAACGGCGACGCCATACTTGTGCCCCAGTCATAATAATATTTTGGGTCAGAGAAATTACTACCACCTGAAGTACCTGAAGACTTTAATGACAAAATATGACCACCACTAGTATCATCGCCACCAGGTACAAATAAATCAACTCGACCACCCAAATTTGAATACCAAGTTGGTTCATTTGAAGATAAAGAAGCACCGATAGCTATTACACCTTCAAAACTTGCTGGATATGCCCTACTAGTATCCATAAAATCGTTGCCAGCCGCAGCTACTACTATTACACCATTAGCAATAGCATTATCGATAGCGTCTTTAACTAATTGGCTTTTATCATATTCAGTGAATGAGCAATTAATTACTTGAGCCCCATTATCGGCTGCATAATAAAAAGCTTCGATGATTTCAGCTCGTCCGCATAAACCTTGACAAGCATGTAGAACCATAATTTCAGCTCTGGGGGCAACCCCGATGACGCCTATACTATTATTACCACTAGCAGCTATAATACCAGCGACATGAGTGCCATGGCCATTAGTATCAGTCAACGTACCGCTATTATTAACAAAATCAAATCCATATTTATCGTCATTATAACCATTGCCATCATCATCATCGTTATCACCAAAAGTTTCATCTGTATTCTGCCAAAGATTATTAACAATATCTTCGTGAGTTATGTCAAGACCACTATCAATAACTGCTACGACTATATTATTACCAGTATAACCTCCATTGTTTGGTGTTGGGTAGTTCCATACTGTTTCGAGATCTAAATTCTGCAAATGCCATAATTCGTCTGCATAATAGGCATCATTTGGCGCTGCCGTTAATGGTATCAAATAATTCGGCTCGGCATATAATACTTCACTATCTTTTTGTAGTTGCGCTGCCAGCCTAACTGTATCTATTGAAGGATCAACAGATATTTTATATACACCATATAATAATGACTTATTGTTGGGCGCACTTTTACGCAGATGCGCAAATCGCCGCGCAATCATTGCTTGCTTGCTATATAAACGCTCTAATTCAAGTTCATGCAAAACTTTAAGCGATTTTTGATTTAAAGAAATTTTACTGATTGATTTTGAAAAAGAGCTTAAACTTTGACCACGCAGTGATTTAATAGCGCTATTATCATCTAAATATTTGTCAATTTGTGTCTGCGGCGCAGCAACACTTAAGGGAATACCATTAGTTTTTAGTGCTGCAGCAAGCGTATAAAGCGAGCTTTGTTCTTTAAAACGGATAATAATTTCACCCGGAACTACTCGCTCTGATAATTGCGAGCTTGATTTGGCGACGCTGTTTTTTGTTTGGGTTAATGTTGTATTTTGAAAGGTTCTTAAGCTTGAGTCAGTAAATAGTATTTCATCGTCTACATTGCATGCCGTTATAGCTAATAGAAAGTAGAAAAGATAAATATAATGAAGCGTGCAAAAACTAAGTCTTGCAACCATATTGTCCTGCCTAACTACAATAAAATCGTTGACTCTCTTTTAGAGTCAAGATCTTTCGTTTACCATAATCAATACAATTATTTACAATTATTTATAGTAGGCACCGATTATTAAAAAATGTCAAGGATGACTTAATTATTAATATGCGCCACGTTAATACCTCTAATGTAGGTGTATAAGATTAGCTTTACCTACATTAGCGTCTGCTAGCATACCAAGTTGATTTACTTTTGTTTAATAAGTTGCGTTAGCTCTGCAATCATCGCCTCAGCAGAACAAAAAGCTTTTTCACCTAGAAATGATACACGCAGTCTTTAATCAATATGCTCAAACATTAATTCTTCAATACCAAAATCACGATGTTGGCGTAGCTCGCTAAGCAATTCATTAATCTCATCTTCATCAAGCCATCCAGCAGTTATGCCTTGCACCACAAACTGCCAACATTCACGTACGTCGGCATCTGTCAAAACTGTTTGTTTTGCTTTAATTAGCAATATGTCATCTGCCATAAGTTAGGCCTTATAACTGAATTGCAGTTATTTTTTGTATTAATTATTTAGACTTTATGTTTTTTAATTAACTCTGCTAATTTCTTCTTCATGTAAGGTTAATAATGCAATAGTTCCACCTTCATCATCACAGAATTCCACTTCATATGCTAACGGTTCAGAATAAATCATCACAATAGTACCAATCGCTCCTTCGGGCAAATTGTGCTGCACAATTGCGTGATTCAACCGTACAACGTCATAGTCATTTAGCTTGTTCATTTTTTGCTTGGTATCCCGGTTACAAGGCAAACGGCTCCATCATTTTTACGTATCCATGCAAAAGTCAC
Organism: Deltaproteobacteria bacterium; assembly: GCA_016931625.1. NCBI lineage: Bacteria > Pseudomonadati > Myxococcota > Myxococcia > Deltaproteobacteria bacterium. The sequence goes on from JAFGEK010000147.1 coordinate 12,279, forward strand.
ATCAATGATACGTCCGTTAGCTCCATTGATTGTTATTACCTGATTATACTTTACACCATGCTCAGTGGTTGAGGTTATTTGTGCTTTATTTTCATCAAAAATAATCTGTTTGGCTAATGCATTCATGTTATTTTGTGTATACCCAAGAGCTTGCTCGAACCATCGAGCCTTTTCTTTACCAACTGGGTGCTCAGGATTTAATAAATAACGTTTAAGCTTATCGATTACACTTGCTCTGGTAATTTCATTATCCGAAATATTGCTAATATGATTTGCATCACTTAAATCATCAACATAAGTCATCTGCTTCTTTTTACCGCCAGTAGTCGTCACCTCTAGCGTTGGCTCACCATTACTATCATAAGCAGCACTTGAACTACCGTCTTGATTAAGTTTGCGGTAGGCGGCAGCAATTGGATCTTTTGTACTTGGTATTTGGGTAAAGCCTTCAGTCATAGGATTCATTACATCGACTATAAATCGCTTTCCATTGACGATAACTTCACTCCATGCATGCCCACCTTCACCGTTAGGTATTTGTAAATTACCGCGCACTAAAGTCGAGTTTAACCCAGCCTCAGTTGCAAGCATATGAAATAGTAAAGCGCGATGGCGACACATACCACCACCTAAGACTCCGACATCACCAAGTAATACTTCTTGACCACCATAACCATTAGTGCCATCAACACCATTTTGAATCCAGCTATTCATCCGCTGCTGCACCGTAGCGCGCTCACCACCGCCATTCATTATATGGTCTACATACATTGCTAAATGCCGAACACGTTGTTCAGGGCTTAGTGCCATTACTTCTGGGCTTTTTGCGTGCTCGATAAATTCGTTCAACCTTACGTCGCGTTGTCTATCTACTACAATGACTTCACGTGGATTTTTCGATGTAAAAATTATACTACCATCAGAACCAATATTCGTACTACGCCCGCCATCAACATAACCATCGGGCACTGGACCATGCAATTTGTTAGTTGCTAAAAATTGTTTACTTGCTTTATTTGCTGGCGAAACCACTTCAGCTGCAACACTTGCAGTTTTAGGTGGTTGTGGTGCAGCAGTATGACGAATATAAGGTAACTTTGGTAATAAACCAGCCATACTGCGCACACGCTGGTAAGCTTTTTGCATCCATTTGGGCGCTGGCAGCGCTCTTGTAGCACTTGCGTTTGCTGTTTTGCTGCTTGTCTTAGCAACACCTGCTTCTGATTTGGAGGTAACTTTAGCGCCTCTTATGCTACTGATTGCTGAATGTGCATGTCTAGCTGCCGCACCAGTAATCACACCAGTAATCACGGTTTGAACCATTTGTTCTATCGTTGGCTTACGTCCTTCAAGCAGTGAACGCAACAACACATCAGCAGCACCAGTAGAAGCATCAAAGGCAACAGCTCTTAGACCTGCTTGGGGAATTTTCGGTGCCGCAGCACCAAGTATCCCACCGGTAAAAAAGGCAATACCGGCACCGGTAACTGACCAACGTTCTGCTTCGCTAATCGAACCAGGATCTTTGCCAACTGTAGAAATAAAACGGCCCATGGCATCGTTAGTTACATTGACTATACCACCAAAAGCCGCACGACCAAGCGGATTAGTGGTTAATTTCATTGCTACTGAACCTGCACGCCCGGCATTTTGTGCGATAGCGGCTAAACGACCAAAAGCTAGAGACGGTAATATTGCACTAACCCCAACGACTGCCTCTTCACGATAACCATCGGTATAGGCCTCCATTAGTCGCATGGCATCTATTTTCTTACCGCGCATAGTATCATCAAGCGCTTGCATACCAACGCTCGTAACGCCTGCTGCAGTTGCGCCAGTACCTACAGCAAGCACTACTCCACCGGCGGTGCCTACTGCCGGGGCAGCAGCGCCTAAACTTGCTATGGTAACAATAGTGCCAACCGAAATAACTACCACTCCACGCACTACACGATTAGCAATTTCTAAACGCTCAATGGCGGTATCAACAGCTTGATCTTCGATAGCAACATATTCAGCTAACCCGTCTTGCGTGAGAGCAAATTCTCTAAAAAATATATCACGCGCTTTTATAACTTCATTTTCGGCAACAGCGTAAGCACCTATATCGCGCTTTGATATTTTATCTAAGTTTTGTCGGGCAGCTTGGTAATTTACATAAGCCTCACGAGCTAAAGATAAATGTTTACGTGCTCTATTAGCATAATAATTACTAATGCTGGTTGCATTATAGGCGCGCTCCCGGAATTTAATACTTGCTTCAAGACCCCAACCACCGCTTTCTTCACTTGTATCCATGGCGCGTTTGCCAAGTATACGCGCAGCGCGCTCAGGATCACCCTGGCCAATAAGCGCAACGTTAGTTTCTATACGTTCACTGATTGGACGCCGTTGTATTAAATAATAGATATATCCAAGATCGCGACCAGAAAGGTTACTAACACAACGATTAAAGAAAGCATCTTTGCCACCAAATTGACGATCGTATTCAGCAATAACCATGGCGATTTGATGCGGTTGAAGATTTTCAAAAACCTCCGCCACTTTATCTTCGTCATCATCTTTTAAAATACTCTCTGGCAGACAGGCATTAAGCTCTCGCGCCAGTTGTGCAGCATTTTCAAAAAAGGCGCTTATTACTATTTTATGTTCAGTATAACCTGCAAGGCGCGGTACAAAAGCATTAATATCAGCAAGACTTGCACCATTGGTATATAGACCATCAGCTTGTGCGGCAATGGCGCGAAATAGCGCTGGGTGCTTAGCCAATTTGTTTAATGAATTACGCAATGCTGGGCTATTGTGTAAATCGGTCGCAGCACGCTGTAATTCACCTAAAGATTTTGCGCTGCTGTTATCAGTATTAATATTAGCAAAGTTAGCAATAAGCCGAGATATATCATCGTTAGTAAAAGTATCAGCATCTACTTGGCGTGCTTGCCATGCTTGTATCAACAGGCTTTGCGGGTGGTCTTGTGTAGCTTCGGCAATAGTTTCACCGTTAGCCAGTTTTATCAAATCACCAATACTGGCAGGATCAAGGGGGTCGGGCAAAGGCGGTGAAAACATTGCCAGCTCTTTGCGTAACGCATTAATACCCCGCATCATGGCTTCGGGGGTAATATCACTAACTCCAGCGCTCTTAAGTTGTGCTGGAGTATAGCCACAAGTATTTTGCAAAATGGTATTAATTACACCACCCAGCTTTGATTGAACTTGAAAAATCTCTTGAATTTTATTGTTAAAATAATTATCAATTTCACCCCAGGTAGCATCACTTGGATAGGTGCCGGGGTCAACCCCGTGCATCTTGCAAAGCTCAATAAATAACGCTTCTATTTGTGTGGCATCAGCATTTTCATCTATTGGTGATGACAAACCTAAGGCCATAAAACGATTATGTATATGCTTAGCTAAAACAGCATCGTGGGTGTGGATTAAGTCACTTTGTTGTCTTAATTTCTTGCGCAATTCAGTAAGGCCGGCAATTTGTTGAGCAAGCGAACCCATACCTGCACCATCAAGTTTTGCCTGGGCTTTTATAACTTTTATTATTTGCTCAGCTGTAGCAGCTTGTGGCGGTTGTTTGCGTTGTCGCTCTTTATCTGCTTCTAAAACATCATTAGCTTTATCATACTCGGCGCTCAAACTTGCTATACGTTTGTTAAGCACGCCAACTTCTGCATCAATACGTTGAGCGAGTTTTTTATTTTGCTCACCCGTGTTTTGTGGTACTTGCGCATCAATATTCATGATCAAACTATAAGCATGTCTTCTTAAGCCAGCAGTTTTAGCATCTGTGGGCAAACACTCTTTAAGAGCGACGGTATAAATGTCAGTGGTTAACTGTTGCGCAGTATTTTCAACTACATTTAGTATACCAAGTGATAATTCAAAAGCTTCAAGACGTTTTAATACCGGCCTTGTGAGCAAGCCATCTTGCATAGTGGCATCAACACGCTCTAACAATTTTGCAGCACACGTATGTTCAGCGCCAATGTCAACTAATAAAGCTGCTTGTGCTGCTTGGTCTTTAACCTTTTCATAACGCTGCACTAAATCGCGCATGCGTTTAAGTGACTGACCAAGGTCATTAACCACGGCAATATCGGCAACATTAGTTGCTTGCGCTGCGCCACTTGGCCCTAGTTGTTTTTGCAAAACATCAAGCTTAGCATTAATGCGTTGTATTTGAGTGGTTGCCTGGGCATGAGCATGGTTTGCCACTCGCCACTTTGTGCAACCCAATGGCACGTTTGCCATAACTGCTTTGGCCTGCTGTAAAATACGTTCAAGTTCACCACGGCTGCTAATAAGCCTTTCACTGGCGGCTTTGGCACCATCTTGAGCAGCACGGGCATCGGCTACAATTTCATCAAGTTCTTTAATACCTTGATTGAGAAAACTAATCGCCTCAGCAGGTTTATCTGCAGCTTTTAACCCTGTAGTAATTTTTCGCCATTGCTGCGTGTCAATATAACTACTGCTTGAAGCAATTAACTTTTTAGTAGCCGAGGTAGCTACTTTAATTTCTTCTTTACCAGATACTTTCGCAAAATCACTGCGAGTTACTGGTATACCACGACCAGGGATAAATTGTTCACCATCACGCAAGCGCGCGTAATTTTCAAGGGCTTCATAACTATCTTTAAACTGCTGACGGACTTCAGATTTTTCAAGCTCTGCGACTATTCTGTTATAATCAATACCTTTAGCTTCTAATTCGCGCAGTAACTGTTCTCGTATTTCTTGTTTATTAAATAAATCTGTATCATCTAAAGAAAAGAGCAGTTTGGCCATTGCCTGCTCTTCCCATTTACGTGTCCAACCAGCAGCTAGTGATTCAATGGCGGCAGCACGAGTTTTTGTATCAAGTGCTGTAGCAGCTTTATTTAAAAAATCTTCTCGCTCTTGTGGGTCTTCAAGCTCACTTAAAATATCTTGAAAATCCAGGTCAACATCAGCTGCCACCCGCATAAAATCAGAGAGCTGCGTTGGCGCAATTAAATGCAACAACTGCGCCATGATTGCTTCTTCTTTAGCGCTAGTGAACCCAGAGCTTAAATCTTTTACAGCAGCAGCTATTTGTGTAAGGCCAAACTTAGATAAAGGCGCCTTAGCATCAGCACCTGGTGGTTCACGCAAAGCTTCGGCCAATAACGTTATTATTTTGGCGCACTCTTTGGGATCTTCAATTTCATCACAAAGCCGCGCCAAGTCATAACCATCAGCAGCTAACAGTTTTAAAATGCTCAAACGATCTGCGGCGGTGATTCTGGGGTTACTAAGTAGCGAAACAACATGGGCCTCTTCTTTTTTCGAGGTATAACCCTTTAAATCGCAGGCAATAGCTTTGGCGATTTGTCTATGTTGATCAGTTGCTTTAAAAACAAACGCCGCATCAAAAGAAGGCTTAACTAACCCCAAAGTTGTTGCAACATATGGATTGTTGTCGACTACTGCCTGACGTAACTCTCTAATACGATTAATAATTTCGTTATAGCGGCCAGCAGGGTTATTAGCGCGTAAATGCTCCATAAAAGCATTTAAGCGCTGAATTTTTTGGCTTGATTTACCCGCTTGCCCCAGAAGTGACATAACAAACTGCGTCATAGCATTTTCATTACTATGATTAGATGACAGCCATACTGACAATTTAGCCGCCGCTGCCCGTAAATCACCTTTGCCATTTACAATTTGTGCGGCAATTTCTGGTGCCGAAGGACTACGGGACTCTTTATTTGCTGATAATTGTTGATTAATTTTTGCTATCGTAGAAGTGCCAGACTTATCACTATTGCTAGTCGGGGCATAGGTCATAGTCGTATCCTTATGGTAGTAGTCCTATATACCCAAAAGGCAGCGATTTGAGTTAATTTTTTAAAAAATTAATATTGTGCTGAATCAAGAAAATCAGCAACATCTTGAAGAGTAATTTTCTTTTCTTGATAGGATAATGTTTTACCAATTCGCACCATATTTAATGCCGCAAGAAAAAAATCATCCCAATCAGATGAAAGTGAGCGTTTTAACTCAGTTGGTAGTGGGACTTGGGGCAAAAAATGAACCAACTGACCGCGACCCATTTGTATAAGTAACATTAACTTATCCGCAAGCTCGTCGCTGACATCATGCTCGGGACGCTCAGCAAGATCAGGCAAGGCTAAAGGTTGAATACCAATAGCTACTTCAACCGCCGTAATAGCCAAAGCTACGGCGTCATCTGGGGTTAAAAAAGGAGCATAGGCTGGCGTCAACAAATAATTTTGCATTAAGCCATATTGCATACGCACTGAGCCACTAGCCGGATCAAATAGACGCACTTCACTCCCGGTAACTAAAATATTGTCAGGCTTAATATCACCATGATTTGGCAATCCTTTTTGCGCCATTTTTTCAAGATCAATTGCAAGATCACTAAGCATGGTAAGGTTAAAATCAGATTTTTTATTAATTACCTCGCGCAAAGTTTCACCTTGCCTATACTCAAGCACCAAATATGGCACGCTGTTATTTTCATCACTGCTTGTAATTTCTCCTGCGTGTAGCATGTTGATATAGCGTGAATTGCTATCAAGTTTTTTATAGGTAGCAATTTCGTTGCGCAAAGCGTCAATAGGATCAGGTTCTGATTCACTAATGCTACCGGTATCTTGCCAGAAGAGCCTGGTCGGTGTGGGTAGATCTAGAGCTGGTTGACCCCTTGGTATTTTAAGTATGGCTGGCTGGCGAGTAGCGCCATACAAAGCCCTATAAATATCGGCAAGAGCTCCATGTGCAAGAGGTTGCACATCATAGATATCAGAAATGGAATTGATGTTGATAATTGTCATAGCGAATCCAAGTTAGACAGAAAAAGCACAAAAGTTAAAGAGTCTTAAGCAAAATTCGCCATGGTTCAACTCCTTCACCTTAACTCTCCTCACGTCAGCCCTGCTAGTGTGAACACCAAAAACACAGGCGACACTTACGGTGGCTCGGCGCTAATTGAGCGATTACTTGAACCGAACCTATTAACATCACGCCATCATATCGATATGATGGCGTGATGCATCGCACAACAATAAATCTCGACGAAGCTATTTACCGGCGCGTGAGCCGTTTGGCCCACTCCCGCAATAAATCCCTAGCGCGTACCATCGAAGACCTATTGCGAGCTTCCCTCAATAAACACACACCATCCGTGGCTAAACTGGCGTTGCACCGTGACAATGGCGCGCAAGCCGGCGTCGATATCGCCGACCGCGATAGACTCTATGATCTAATGGATGGTCGTTAACATGTTTGCAGTTGACACCAACATCTTCATATATGCGCATTTTGACGGCTATCCCCAGCATGCCAAGGCACGTCAATTCTGCCAAGACCGGTTAATGGCTGGCGATGAGTTTCTAGTTTTAGTGATAGTAGCCTTATTCGGCCTTGTCATCACGACCATAAGTGATTACAATGTAATTACAAAAGAAAGGTGAATATGCGTACTCATCTGGTTCAGATTGGAAATTCACAGGGTGTAAGGCTACCTAGAGCGATTATTGAGGAGGCCAAACTCAGCCGCGATCTCGATGTTGTTGTCGAGGCGGGTGCAGTGGTCATTCGCAGCGCACCAGTGCGGGCGGGCTGGGCGAGTGATGCCCGTGCCTGTCATGAAGCGGGTGACGACAGCCTTGCGGACTGGGACGCTACCATTATTGATGGCGACTGGCAATGAGACGGAACGAAGTGTGGTTGGTCAATCTCGATCCGACCATCGGCAGCGAAATCAGAAAGACACGCCCTGCAGTCGTTGTGTCACCGGACGAATTGAACGAGCAATTGAACACGGTGATCGTAGTGCCTCTTACCACGGGCCGCGCCTACGCCTTTCGTGTCTCTACTAGGATTCAGAACAAAGATGGCGTCGCCGCCCTTGATCAGATTCGCACTATCGATAAGCAGCGTCTAATCCGCCGAATCGCTCTACTCGATGCTCATTCTGCCGAGCGATTGTTTGCAGGACTGGCAGAGTTGTTCGCTCCATAATATCTCTAACGTATTTGCAACACGATGATTGGCTCTCTCCGCTGTCGCTTAGTGCCAGACACCGAATTTTTTTAAGCGAAGAACATTGCTGCTAGCAACAACAATACCCCTCTAAGTTTCACATGCCTTTACTGGAGGCCGTAAGACCTAATGAGTGATCAAAACAGTATTGTAATGTCTAACCACACACTAACCGTGCGGCAAAAAAACCATCCATGCCATGATAATGTGGCCAAGTTTGTAAAACCTCACCATCAGCAAAGGGCGCTAAATATGGATGCAGCCAACTTGCGGTATGCAATGAAGTTTTACTAACCATAAACTCTGGATGTCTTTGTAAAAAAGCCTTGATCCGCTCGGGGCCTTCTTCTTCGGTAATTGAACATACCGCATAAACTAACACGCCCCCTGAAGTAAGTAAGCTTGCACCTGCATCAAGTAATTGATCTTGTAGAGCCGTTAGCTCTTTAAGTGAGTTTTCATGGCGTTGACGCAATTCAGGATTTCTTCTCAGTGTACCACTACCACTGCATGGAGCATCCAAAATTACTAAATTTGGCGGGGTGGCAAATTGTTTAGTGCTACTCTTTGACGACTTGGCATTGGCTTCGCTAATCGCAAACTGCACAGCTTGTAATAATACCGCATGATTAGCGCTATCAGCCGCTTTAATAATTATTGATTTTAGCTGCAAACGCTTGGCTGCTTGTTGAATCAATCGCAGCTTACCCGGATGAATATCAAGTGCAATTATCAAACCGCTATCGTTTATTAATTCTGCAAGATGCGTAGTTTTACCACCTGGGGCGGCACACATATCAACAATTACCGAATTTTCACTGGGTGCCGCAAAATGAGCGACTAACTGCGCCGCTGCATCTTGAACGGTAATATTGCCCTTTATAAAGTGTGATAATTTCGCAGGTGCCCCAACATTACGTATATTCAATGCATTGGGTACTTGACCGACAAATTCTACTTGGGCGTTTAGTGCTTGCAAATCTTTAAGCACTTGTTCTGTTGAAGCCTTAAGTGAGTTAATTCTAATTGTTATTGGTGGCGCTAAGTTATTGGCTGCGGCAAATTTTTGAGCATCTTGTTCACCTAGTTGTTTCACAACGCGTTGTAATATCCACTCAGGTTGTGAGTATTTAATGGCTAAGGTTGCAATCGGATCAACATTTTGCACATCTGAGATTTGCAAGTTATCAGCATCACGACGGCGTGCTAACTCACGCAATACCGCATTAACAAAACCTGCTTGATAGTGGTGATACATGCGTACTAAAGCAACAGCTTCGTTAACTGCACTATGATCCGCCACTCGTAAATCTAAAAGTTGATACGCACCTAATCGTAAAGCAACAGCCGTCGCTGTCGGCAGTTTTATCATCGGCGTTTTCATTAATTTATTAAGAAAAAAATCAAGGCGTTGTTGCTGACGTAAAGTTCCATAAACTAATTCGGTAACTAGACGCACATCGCGGTCATCGAGATCTGCACGTTCGATAGCAGTATCAAGAACACGATCAGCAAACGCCCCTTCACTAGCCACTCGTACTAATATTTGATGGGCCAGCAAACGCGATTTAGTAATTCGCGGTGCTCTTTTAGTGCTTTTTGTTTGATTTCGCTGATTCACGGTACCGGTAAATTCAACAACGTACGTAAGGCTTCAAGTAAATCTACTAGCCTTAGTGGCTTTTGCAAAAATAAATTAGCACCAGCACCTAAAGAACGATCACGGGCGTCTTGAATACTGGCGCTTATTGCAAGAATTTTCATGTTTTGTATCGCACTAGATTTACGAATTCGTCTGATTAATTCTAAACCGTTTAGCACCGGTAAGTATAAATCGATAACTAATAAATCTACTTGATTATTTTGTATGTACTGCCATGCTGAGCCGCCATCGGCAGCCTGCTCAACAAAAAAGCGTAAAAGTTTTGTATCTTTCTCGTGTTGTAATTTCTCGATACCAAGTAAACACAAATCACGAATTACAGGGTTGTCTTCAACTACAAGAATATTAATTTGCTGCATACTATCTATACTACCGTGTACTGCGTGATTTCGCGAGCAATGTGTGCTGAAAGTTTAAAAATTCTTTATGTATATCAAGATTATCAGGGGGGTCCCTAATTAACGGCTGCTTCTTCAGCTTCATTGCGACGCTTTTCTTCGTCGGCAATCGCCTCTTTACGCGATAATTTGATCTTGCCCTTTTCTAGGCCTATCACTTTAACCAATACTTCGTCGCCTTCTTGTAATACGTCTTCAACCCGGGCTACACGACGATTTGCCAATTCAGAAATATGAATCAAGCCATCAGTGCCGGGGAATATCTCAACAAAAGCGCCAAAGTCCATGATCTTACGCACTGTGCCCATGTATAATTTGCCAATTTCGGGCTCTTGGGTGAGATCTTGAATCATCTTTATAGCTTGGTCTGATGCATCGCCATCATTTGATGCTATTTGTACCGTTCCATCATCTTCGACGTTAATTTGGCACCCGGTACGTGCGATAATATCTTTAATAACCTTGCCACCTGGTCCGATTACATCGCGAATACGATCAACCTTTATCTTCATCGAGGTAATACGTGGAGCTAGATTTGAAATATCCTGACGACTTTCGGTAATGGTGCGCGCCATCTCAGAAAGGATATGCAAACGCCCAAGTCGCGCCTGCTCAAGAGCACTCTCTAAAATTTCGCGTGATACCCCCTTTATTTTAATATCCATTTGGATAGCAGTAATACCATTGGTGGTACCCGCGACTTTAAAATCCATATCGCCAAGATGGTCTTCATCGCCAAGAATATCGGTCAATACTGCTATACGATCACCATCTTTTATCAATCCCATAGCAATACCAGCACATGGACCTTTCATAGGTACGCCGGCATCCATAAGCGCTAATGAACCACCACAAACCGTTGCCATCGAAGACGATCCATTAGACTCAAGAATGTCACTCATCACGCGAACGACATAGGGAAAATTTTTGCCGTCTTGTTGCACTAAGTATTTTAAAGCCCGTTCAGCTAGAGCACCATGGCCGATTTCACGACGACCTGGGCCACGCAATGGTTTTACTTCGCCAACTGAATAAGGCGGAAAATTATAATGCAACATAAACGAACGATAGCGCTCACCCAATAAGTCATCGATCTTTTGTTCATCTTGGCGAGTACCTAAAGTCACGGTTACCAATGCTTGCGTTTCTCCACGCGTAAATAAAGCCGAACCATGAGTACGCGGCAATACACCAGTTTCACAGGTAATTGGACGAACATTGGTTAAACCACGGCCATCAATACGCGATTGCTCAGTTAAAATCTGCTCACGTACCATATAATGCTTTTGCGCCGATAGAATGCTGCTAACCTCGTCAGCTCTTTCAGCTATAGTCGCATCCTTTGCAACTAATGCCTCCATGACCTCTTTTTTCGCTACATCAAGCGCGGCATAGCGAGGCACTTTTTCACGAATATCATAAGCGGCACGTAATTTTGATGTGGCTATCTCTTTTACTTGCGCTGCCAATCGTGCATCAACTTGGGGCGGGGTGACTTCACGCTTAGCACGCCCAATTTCATTTTTCATCTCTTCTTGCAGCGCTAAAACCTTTTGTGCTTCTTCATGTGCAAAAAGCAGAGCATCGATTGCGTCTTTTTCGCTAATTTCATTGCCGCCACCTTCAACCATAACAATGGCATCACGGCTACAAGACACAAACATATCAAGATCCGCCTTTTCACGATCTTCAAAAGGCGGATTCACCACTAAATTGCCGTTAATACGTACAATACGCATACCGGCAATTGGGCCTAAAAACGGAATTTCAGATAATTCTAACGCTAACGATGTACCACACATTGCTAACGTATCAGCCGGAAAGGTCGGATCAGATGAAAATACTGTTGCAGTAACCTGGGTCTCACATGACCAACCTTCAGCAAATAAAGGTCGGATAGAACGATCAATAAAACGTGAGATCAGCGTTTCGTCATCACGTGGCTTGCCTTCACGCTTAAAAAAGCCGCCTGGAATACGACCAGCAGCAGACATTTTTTCTTGGTAATCAACAGTAAGCGGTAAAAAATCAATACCATGTTTAGCTTCTTTAGCGGCATTAACTGTAACTAACACTACTGTGCCACCAGCTTTGATAAGCACCGAGCCAGCAGATTGTTTTGCAAGTTTGCCAGTTTGAAAAGTTATAAATTGTTCACCAATTTGAACGGATTTTTCTAAAAAATTCATTAGTTTTCTTCTCTCTTGAACTCACACCCCTATGAGCGGAGCTTCTCATATCCTACGAAAGCAGTATCCTTAATTATGCGCCCGCTCAAGTCGTAATACTTATGCTATTACTTGCGCAGACCGAGAGACGTAATAAGATTACGATAACGATCAAAATTTTTACCCTTTAAATACTCAAGCAAGCTTTTGCGCTGTGAAACTAGCATAAGCAGCCCGCGACGGCTGTGATGATCTTTTTTATGAGTCTTAAAGTGCTCAGTAAGCCCGTTAATTCGCTCAGTTAGTAATGCTACCTGAACTTCAGGTGAACCCGTATCACTAGCGTGAGTTTTAAATTTGTCAATAATTTCAGATTTCTTTTCTGTATCCAGCGCCATGATATACCTCGCTAATAAATGTTGCGCCTATCCCCGGCGTGGTGGAGAAATGCGCTAGTTGCGCCCTTCCACTACGAGATCCGATAACAACAGTCAAGGACTTGAGTGCATCTATCTCCCTTTTTCATAAAGATGCCACAAGCTTATATTAGACACTCTTTTCGAATAAGCTCACTTATAATTCGTAAATTCTTAAGTTTTCTGTTCTTTAAATCTACATTTTAATGTAATGACCGATTTTTTATCTTTAACTAACAAATTTGAACTGGATATTTAAAGAACAGGAAATAAGGAACTGCGAATGAAAGGCGATGATATAGCTGATAGACGGATACTTTTTGATGTTCTTATTTGTGATCAACTCTATTTATTTCGGCTTTAACTTTGGTTTACTCTGCACTGCTGCTTGTGGACCGCTAGCACTACGATTCGTCTGATTTATCGATTTGGGTTCGATCAATCCACCTTTATTAGGTGAGACATAACGCCAAGGTATTCCAGGTATTAATGGTTGTTGTGGTAGTGGTTCTGGTATCAGTTCTAATGATTCTGGTATCTGTGGCGGTGATGATACATCAGTTATTTCTTGGGTGGGATTTGTTGGTAAACTTTTAGCTTGTGAAGATACCGTTGGTTTTGTTGGTTTTTCTTCAATTGCAGAAGCGGCGGTTGGTTCACTTTTAGATGTTGGTTGAGCAACTGCTGGTGATTTAACAGATGCTTTTGCTTTGCTATTTGCTTTAGTACGTTTAGTAGGCGCTGATGTTAAAGGCATTTTAAATATTGATGTTGCATCACTATCCGCCGTGTTTTGTGGTCGCCTAAACATAGCTGTTGGCTCATCTTCCATATCATCAACTGCATTTATTGGGCGCTCAAATACAGGTGTTAAATCACGACTAAACTGTGGTGTTTGCTCAGAATTTTGTTGCTTTGGACTATTATCAGACTGATAACGCCGACGTCGTGGCATTTCAACAATAGCGGTAATTTCATCACGCTCTCTTTTTGAATACTGCTGCTGTTTAGGCAAAATTCGTTCAAGCTCGGCAGCAAACTCGCTTGCATCTTTAGGGCGTTCATTAGCCTTGAAACGCAATGAATGTGCGATTAAATCATCAAAAGTAGGTAAAACACCTGTAACTAGCTCACTTGCAGGTGTTGGACCATGACGAATCATCGCTTCAGCAATCGGCCCAACATGTTCACTACGAAATGGTAGCTCTCCAGTTAGTGACTGATACAGACTAACCCCTAATGCAAATACATCGCTGGCTTTGCTTGGACGCTCACCACGCAATATTTCAGGGGCAGCATATTGAAAAGTACCTACCCAAACCCCGACTGAGGTCAATTGCGATACTCGCGGACCTTTAGCTAAACCAAAATCAAGAATTACCGGCGTATCATCGTCACGCAACATAATATTGCTTGGTTTTAAATCACGGTGAATTATATCTTGAACATGAGCAGTAGCAAGAGCCTTAGCAATTGCATGAAATATTCGCATCACGCGAGCGGGAGTAATCTTACCTTCACGCTCGATAATGGCGCTAAGCCCTTTACCAATAATGTATTCCATTACTAAAAAAACTAAACTATCGGCAACACCAAGTTCAAAAACATGACAAATACCACGGTGGTCCAAGCGTGAAAGTAATTCAATTTCACGACGCATTCGCGCTAGTGGCATACCACCATCTTTATGAGGAGTGTGTAATACCTTTAAAGCTACAATACACTGCCTTGTAACATCTTGTGCACGATATACAGTTGCAGCTACACCACTACCTAAAGTCTCACCGATTAAATATGACCCTAATTTGCTACCAGGGCTGAGATGATATGGATCTAAATTCACTTCCATATGTTTATACACTATTGCATTAATCTATTGGTTATCGCGATAACAAAAATTACAACTATTTAGTCAATTTGGCAAATACCGCAATGATATGATACTTTATTAACCTCATGAAAACATCAAATATTATTATTTTTATAAACTTACTAATTACTCTTAGCTGTCAACAAGTTGAACCAATCGGAGAATGCGTACTTAGTATTGCCTCTGATTCTCCCACCCGTGGACCAGAAGACGCTTGGGTAACTATGGTCGAGTTTTCTGATTTTCAATGCTCGTATTGCCGCGAAGCTAATAATACTATTAAAGAACTACTTGATACCTATCCAGATGATTTACGTTTAGTGTTTAGGCACTTTCCGCTACCGCAACATAAATTTGCTTACAATGCTGCTATCGCCGCACAATGTGCACAGCCACAAAACCGTTTCTGGGAAATGGCCGCAATTTTATTTGCCCACCAATCTGCACTTTCAAATGATGATTTGGCATCTTATGCGCAACAAGCTGAATTAGATATTGATCTATGGAATCAATGCTTCACAGAACGCCAAAGCTTTTCTCGGATTAGCGCCGATAAAAATGACGCTACTATGGCCCTAGTTAGTGCAACCCCAACATTTTTTATTAATGGTAAACGTTTAGTGGGGTCTTTACCTTTGGCTGAATTTAAAACTGAAATCGATAAAGCCATTGCTATCGCTAGCACTAGTGGTGCTAGCCGTGATGAGTATTATCCCATGCTACTAAATAAGGGATGTAAAGTAGAACAACCTTAAGTTGGGTAATAATGTTATGGATAGTTGTGAAAAGATTAGCTTGCTAGAGGCGCTCTAAAAGGCGCCTCTAGCAATTGCGATTATATTATCAGCACGTCTCTACTGCTTGTGCTTGTAGGCCTTTAGGACCACGCACAACTTCAAACTTGACCTTTTGACCTTCAGCCAAAGTTCGGAAACCATCTGATTTAATCGCAGAGAAGTGCACGAATAAATCGTTGCCACCGCTATCAGGCTTGATAAAACCAAACCCTTTGCTTTCATTAAACCACTTCACAATACCTGTCTGAGCATCAGACTCTTGCATACCAAAATCCTTCTCACCGCAAAAGCGGTCATTACAGTATTCAGCCTTATTAGACCAAATACGAAAAAAATTGTCATTGGGTAAAATAAGGAAGCCTGAAATACTACTCATGTTAAATCAGTCTGCCAATATTCCCATCAACTAAATTAATTCATACACTAGTAGCAGTCACAAAGCCAGAGACAAAATGATTAGCATAAATGTAAATTACCTATTTATAATACAACGATTACGATCTTCTCTTTTAGCCGATTGTAATCTTTTATAACAAAGCTATTGCTATGATAAAAACGTTATAATCACTAAACACGGTTTTACTATTATAATAAAAATATAATCATGCCACTTATATATAAATTTAATTGTTGGGTCTGTTTAATCAATGCGGTTTTCTTTTTTTAACGCGACGTTTATGCCCAACCTTTTTTTTGCCTTTCTTCTTCTTGAACTTTAAAGCCATGCCAGTTTCTGCTTTGCTATCATCTGGTTCCTCCAATGGAATGACATTAGCAGAGGTCTCTGATGACTTATCAGTATTATCAGATAATCCTGGCTTAGTTGAAATTACTGCTTGCGTACATTTTTCTCTGCATTCAGCTAATCTTGCTGAACACTTAGAAGTACATGTTTCATTTTGGCAACCTGCATTACATGCCTCAAATTGCTCTCGGCTACGCTGCTCGCAATTGCTAATATCAGATTCAAGAGGAAAACGCTGACACTGAGTAAAGGGTAAATCTGCGGTAATTGCTGGGGCTATGCTTGATAAAGCAGAACTTCGAATATATCCGACTCGACCAGCATTATCATGTACAAGACTGTAATCACCTTTTATAGCGATTCGTTCGACAACTGCGCCCTTCTCAACCGTACCAATTATCGCATAAGCTTTATCAGGACCGCAGATTAACTGTTCATTTTTTGCAACAAAACCACGCCAAACAGACGCAGCTTGAAGATTTTGTTTTTTATCTGTCACTGATGAATTTGCATTTATAATTACTATTATTAGTAAAAATAATATTAATAACGCCTCAGCCGCTATGACTAATAGTCGCCAATCTAAAGTTAATTTACTTAATTTTGCCCCAGCATTAGGTGACGAAAATGATTCAACAGATGCAGCTTGGTCGATGCCATCAAATGCTGCATCCGTATACGCCGATGGACTATTTGCATCAAAAGCATTTTCACTATCGTTATGCAATTCTGCAGCTTCGCTGTTATCACCCAAAGCGGTTGCTTCAACATTAGCAGAAGAAGATTCTGTCGGCGATATCGATTCACTTTTTGAATTATCTGAAGATGATTGTGGATGTACAATCGAAGTTAAAGTTGGTTCAGATGCAGATTCTGATCCTGTTTTGGTATCATCCGCAGACTGATCGATAGCTTTTTCTTTGCCAATATTTTCTGGCGTTTTTGTTAACGAAGACGCTGAACTTGGTGCCGCGGTAAAATCAAAAGATGCAAGTGGACGATTAGCAACAGGATTAGCTGTTGCAGTAGCTTTTGATTGAGGCGGTTTGGGAGCAGCAAAAGGAGAAGTACCCAATTGCGGACTTGGTGGCATTGGAGCACTGCTAAAATCACTTGATGTCGCTAAAAAACCTGGAGAGGTTGATGACGATAAACTAGATGTCGAAGGTGGTGATGCTAAATTCGAATTTTGTGGTGGTGGTGGTAGCGGTGGTAGCGGTACCTTGCTAGATGGTGGTGGCAACGGCGCCCTCGAGTTAGTGTTTGTTGGTGATGTAGTTGACGAACTCGTTTTACTGGACGCAGAAGTGCCCGTTTTTGGAATAGCTAGCTTGGCTGTTAACTCAGGGCCTAGAATCTCATCAAGGCTGTCTGAGACCGACCCTTTTTTATCACTCACACATTAATCCTATCCATCTATAGGTCTAAAGCAAAGAAAACCGCACCATGTATGTAACTTACTTTATCTTATAAAAGATCATTTAAGTTGCTTATAAAATCAGTCACTCACTCTTACGGTCGTGTTACAGATCTATCATATTCGTACCTCACACCTAAGCAAGCGGACAAGCTAATATGAGGGTGCAAGATCAAAAATTGCTTTTCTTGAGAGAATGATAGAGACGATTTCGAATAAGCTCTCACTTAAAATTCCCTATTCCCTA
>JAFGEK010000148.1 GCA_016931625.1 Deltaproteobacteria bacterium
CAGAATTCCTTGGTCGTTGCCGTTATGAGCGCCAAGGAGACGAAAATACTGGGCAAAGAAATGGCTATGAAACCGGTACATTAAAAACCGCCGAAGGTGTGCTAAAAGTAAAATTGCCGCAAGTGCGAGATAGTGAACAACCATATCATTCAAAAATATGGCAGAATTTAGGTTCTCGCAGTGAAGTACTCGAAGAAATGGTAAAAGAAATGTGGGTGCGTGGTTTAAGCGTGCGTGACGTTGAAGCCGCAATGATAACAGCAACAGGTGCATTTGTTTTGTCAGACACGGCGGTAAGCGAAGTAACACAAAAACTCTATGAGCAATATGAAGCTTTTCGTGAGCGTAAGCTTGATGGTTTCGACATAGCATATTTATTCATTGATGCTGTTTACGAGCCATTGCGTCGTCATGGCTGCAAAACCGCAGTAATTTGTGCCTGGGGTATCTGCACTGACTGGCGTAAAATATTGTTAAATTTGGTAAGTGGCAATACTGAGAGTTATGAGACTTGTCTTGATTTTTTACGCGACATGGTAAAACGCGGTTTAGCAACACCATTGACAGTAACAACCGATGGGGCACCAGGATTAACTAAAGCCGTAGAAGCTATGTGGCCCAAGGCTTGGCGCATTCGCTGTTGGTTTCATAAGATGCAAAATTTACAAAACAAAGTACCACCTAATGCTTGGGCAGATTTTAAAGCATTGGTAATTGATGTTCGTGATGCACCAACTCATAAAGAAGGTATGGCGCGTATAAAGCAGCTAATCGCTTTAAAAAAATCTGAATTCCCCGAAGCTTGCCGTTGCTTAGAAGATGATTTGGAAGCATCGCTGAATCATTTACATGTACCATTTCGCCATAGACCAATAGTTCGCACTACAAATTTGGTTGAACGAACTTTCGTTGAAGAGCGACGACGGACCAAAACAATACTACATCTATGGGATGAGCAAAGCGCAATTAAACTAGTATTCGCTGTACTAATTCGAGTTAGCGAGCGCTGGAGCCAAAGATAATTTACTCAACTAGAAGAAAAACAACTTAAGCAATTACTTCGTGAGCGAGGCAATACAAATGTAGAATTTGAAACAAAAATAGAAACTAAAAAACGCCGTAGTGCTGGTTCTGTCGCCGCTTAACTTTTACAGGAGATTAAGGGCTTGACCTGCGGACCAAAAAGTTGGCGCATGAAACAGCATGTAGACTTGCGCTAAAAGGAGGAAAACTAGTAAGTAAAAACCTGTCTCGGTGAGTGTTTTGTATGGCCGGTTTTCAGGTGAAATCATATGGCCGGATTTGAGGTGAAAAATGAGGGCGCTAGGGGTGGCTCACTTTCTAATTACCGTTTGGCTTAATTTCTAATTGGCATGTCTAACAAGGACCGTAAACATATTTAAAGTCGCCTTGGCTCATAAATTCCTCTGATTCTCTATTTAATTCGAAAGTATCCGATCTTTAGATCCATGAACCAGTGCATGGGTTTTTGGTGGCAATCCAATGTGGGTAGCTATCACCGGGCACTTGACCTTCAGTAGAAAGAAGATGTTGGCCTTTATTTCGCTGAGTGTCTCAAAGTTACCCTGGCCCTTGGCAATGATCAGGTCAGCCTTGTAAAAATTCTCAAGAAAGTCGGCGCTGCAGTCCTCTAGAATCGTGCCGGGTGCATCAGAGCCGTTGTCGATGACCCTGGTAAGCTCGTGCAAACCCGTTGCACGGGCATCGTCGATAGTAGCGTCATTGATTACTGGTCGGCCACGCACGGCCAGCGTCACCCGCTTCGGGCCAAGTTCTTCAATTAGAAGGCGGTCGAAAACTATCTCACCAGCATTGTCTGCGAGGTAAAGAATATCTTTTGCCTTTTCCACTTGTCTTTGGAATTCCTCAAAGTCTCCATACACATCGTTTATGCACGACATTCGCAGAGATTCTTTTATCTGGCTTTCTTCAAGATTACTTTTAACTCCAAGATCGATAACGTTGGCTGCAATGCTTGCTTTTGCTGCGGCGAACAATGGATGTGGGTCTTGTTTTACAACCGCCCTGATTTCGGGTAGCAGCGACATGGCCATTTGATTGAAACTGTTTTTTGCCGTTCGGTAAGGGTCTTTTACCCCAGTCAGCTCGCGAAGTCTGCGATGAATTATTTGGCCAAACCAGGGTGGCGGTCGGTTGAGATCTAGGTCAGCCGCGAGACGAAGCACCTCGCGGACAACCTGCTCGTGGAGGCGAATATTCTCAGTAGTGTTTCGGGCTGCATCGAGGCACTGGCGCAAAAAACAGGGAATGCAGTCGAGATAGATGTTCAAATAGCACCTCCGCATGTCGCAATTATCCTTAAAAATATATTCATTAGCTTATCTCTCCGATACTGGAAATAATTCTTAGTCTTTTGACGGTTGCTTGGAGTGCCTTCACGGTAGCATCCACATCGGCCTCCTGGCTGTTTCTACCAAAGGAGATGCGTATAGAGCCCTGTGCGTCGCGCGCAGCGATTCCCATTGCGAGCAGAACATGGGAGGGCTCTGGATCGCCTGTAGAGCATGCAGATCCAGTCGACACGCAGATACCTTGAAGATCCAATCCCAGGACGATGGATTCGCCATCAATAGAGTCGAAGGTAAGGTTTGAGGTGTTTGGCACTTGGGGTGCCCGGCACTTGGGGTGCCCGGCCTCAAGCACCTGCGGGTGAAGCGGTGTCGTGGCGTTGTGGTCTAGATATATCATGTCCGATCTTTGGCGTGCCTCCAGCTGTCCCAGTCCTCGATGGCGGCATGGAGTGCTCGCACCCCCAACAATGAGCAGTGTTGTTTGTGTTCGGGGATTCCGCCCAGTGCATCGATAACATCATCATCAGTGATGAGCCGGGCTTCCTCAAGGGTTTTGTCTTCGGCAAGAGTAGTCAGCATGCTGCTCGTGGCGATGGCCCCGGGGCAACCGAAGGATTTGAAAACGATTTTATCGATTCGTCCGTTTCGCACGGCGATCCAGAGCTTCATCTGATCGCCGCATTCTGGATCGCCAACCAGGCCAAAGCCGTCAGTCTCGGTCGCTGCTAGCTCGCCCACGTTAAGCGGGTTCACGAAGTGATCTATCACTAACTCGTTGTAGAAGAGCATCGGGCTCGGCAGGTTATCCGGATCCAGAGTGTTGTTACCTTTATCTGCCATAGGCACCCCCAAAACCTCTTGTTTAGAGTACCGCCTCGTTTCCATCATGATCGTGTTAAAACTCTCTTTCTATCATCGTCTGCGCCGCGAAGAGGAAGGCATGCAGCAGCTTCCATCTAAACAGCTTGATTTACACCAACCATCACCTTTCAGAATGAAGCTGGTACTACCAGCAACGATTCGCCGCACATTTTTGCCGCATTTTGGGCAACGGGTAAGCGCGGGTTCCTTGATCGATTGCTGCTGCTCGAACTCCCCGCATTTTTCACATTCATATACATACGTTGGCATGATACTAACTCCTAGTGTTTATAGAGATTGTTACTTGTCTGCGCAATCAGCCATGACTACAACAAAGGCGCCGTCACCTGTATTCGGGCGCACCGGTTCGATATTTGTGATCTCGGCCAACGGGCGAAAAAGAGTCTGTCCCCATGAACGAGGGTTGAAGCCCTGAGTCCGAAGAAGATCAACCACTTCGGCTACGGAATAAAATACTGCCTCGCGATAGAACAAGCTCTTTAACTGATATTCGAGGTAGCCTTGTCCGATCTTACTTTGGCGATCTATGAATCCGATCACGAGCTTACCTTCAGGCCGAAGTACGCGACGAGCCTCGGCAAGCATCCTATCGGGTGAGCTGACGAAGCATATAGTTGTGACGATGAGCACGTAGTCAAAGGAGCCATCCAGGAACGGTAGCTCCTCTGCAACGCCCTTAGTCGTTTTTATACCACGATCTGCTGCTCGCGTAAGCATGGCGTCGGACGGGTCGAGTCCCATGGCAATGCCCAATGGTCCCGCGAATCGTCCCGTACCAACGCCTATTTCTAGACCACGACCGCCCCAGGGGACTAGCATCCGTAGAGCGAGAAGCTCTGAAATATAGGCCGCTTGGTGTACTTCGAACCAATTGTCGTAACGCTCAGAATGAGCATCGAAGGGGCCAGTCTTCGCGGTTTTTATTTCAAAAGTATCCATCTAATTTTCACACCTTGCGTTGCGGCGTACTTTTAGAAATTGTGTGGAATAGTAATCTCACGTAGGAACTATCTAACTCTATGAAGCGGCGCGCTGCACCACTTTAACTAGAGAGATAGCCTTATTTGGGCATTTGTCGATGCACGAGCCGCAGCCTGTGCATTTTCTCGAATCGATCACCACGGTGTAGTTTGAACTCATACTAATGGCCTGTTCAGGACAGATATCAAGGCACAAGCCGCAGTTCATGCAGCGCTTTTGGTCAAGCACGGCAGTCATTTTCAAAACCCCTTTATTTTCAGATTGGTTTATAGATACCGGTTGGTTTAAGCGGCTAGCTTCGATTTCTTCGATCCTTTGAGTAATGATATTGAGTTGATCCTTCATGTTTTGCTCTTGTGCCTTGAGCGCTTGGACTTGTGGATTGGTGTCCCGCGGCTCTAGGACTGTTGGAAAAGGACCAACTATAGGCATAACAGCCTGGCCTCTTCCAAAACCTCTTCTATAACCGCCTCCTATCCACATGCACTGACCGCCTCCGCCTCTACCTCCGCGACCGCGGCCCCGTCCCATACCTTGTCCTTTGCCTCCACCACCGTATCCATATCCGTTGCTCATCGTAATTAACTCTTCCTTTTTTCTGTAACTCGCCTGGCCGAGTAGATTGATTGGAACTACAAAATAAGCAACCGAGACAGGAGGTATCGGCCTGCAACCGTCCCGGTGTTAATAAGGATAAGCCTATACTGGGTTACTTAGTTTTTGACCCTTCATCTGACGATTCTACTTTGTTAATCCGATTACGCAAGTCGTCCAATGCTTGCTCGAAGTACTTAGCTTGATTTTTCAAAGCCTCCAGCTCTTGCTCCTTGGTCATCAGAGGATTGAATGTGGCCGGAAAAGGAGGCGCATAACCGGGCCAGCCCACAAAAGAGTGCTGCCAGTTAGGAACTCCGGTGGCATAATACCCATAGCGATGGCGCCAACCACCTCCAGCTCCACGTCCCCAGCCCCAACCACTACCGCCTCGCCCCCAGGCGTGGTTCATGAATCCAGGGTCAGGGTATCCCGCACAGTACCCAGCTCTACGTCCGCTCATCGGCCCAAATCCGGCTGGACCTGTTCTATCTCCTCCTGGCATTATTAATCTCCTTTCCTTTTTTGTTTTTTTGTTTAGCTACCATCCCCTCCGTAATCTCCTTCCATGACGGTAGCGGTGTCTGTGTTGCCGACCGGGACACCCCGGCATAAGAAAGGTCTGCTCGGTTAGGCCCCCTGTGAAAAAAGCGGCGATAATTTCATCTAGCGGACCGCAGGTGTTCGCGATTAACCTCATGCCTACTGAGCTAAGCATTGCTTCCAGAGGCCACGAGACTGCACCGCAAATGAGGACTTTACCACCCAGCTCGACAATGCGTTTGGCCTTAGTGATTATGTCCTCGTCGGCAATATGTGCCTCCTTTCGGATCAGCTCGCCATCCGAGTTCGCGGTCACTAATAAAAAGCATCTCGCAACATCAAGCACCGGTGAGATCCTGTTCCCATCGACCGCTAGCACGACCTTCATGCATAAATATTTTAAGCAATTTTAGTGCCAATAGCTAAATATTTTATTTTAATTAGCAATTACAACAGGTTATATGTTATATAAATATATATAATTGCTACCTTATTAATGCAAAATGCGAAATATATTTGCATATGGCACGAATAGGTGTTATTTAAGTTGAGAAGAAGGTGCATAGCTTTGAAGCCCAATGGTCCGATACCAGCGAATCTTTCAAGGAATATAGCGCTCGATATACCATGTTATCGGGACCTCATTTTGGATTCAATAAACGAGGGAGTGTTTACGATAAACCTCGAATGGCGGATCACGTCATTCAATCGTGCTGCAGAAAAGATTACGGGTATGCGTCGCGAGGATGCTATTGGCCATCGATGCAGTGAGGTATTTCGGGCAAATATTTGTCAAGACGCCTGCGTGATGAAAAAGGTTTTGGGAACTGGTGAGTCGGCAGTAAACACCTCCGTGTTTGTTGTCGATGCATGGGGTGAACGCATTCCCATCAAAGTGTCCGCTGCGGTTCTTCACGACGTCGACAACCATGTCATAGGCGGCGTGGAGACATTTCAAGATTTTCGGCAAGTGGAGGAGCTTCGCAAGAAGCTGAAGGGTAAACATACATTTGCCGATATTGTTGGCAAAAGTGCGGCCATCACTTATATATTTGATATTCTGCCTCAGATCTCCGACAGCGACACGACCGTGCTGATCCATGGAGCAAGCGGAACCGGCAAGGAGCTAGTTGCACGTGCAATCCATAATTTGTCTCCGCGGCGTAATAAGCGTTTTGTGCCCGTGAACTGTGGCGCGCTTCCGGACACACTGCTTGAATCAGAGCTTTTCGGTTACAAGGCAGGGGCTTTCACCGACGCTAAAAAAGACAAGCCTGGACGATTTGCCTTGGCCGATGGTGGGACCCTTTTCCTTGATGAGATTGGCGACATCTCTCCTGCCATGCAGGTGCGGTTGCTTCGGGTACTTCAAGAGAAGATATACGAGCCACTCGGCTCGGTGGAGTCCGTGCGAGCAGATGTGCGCATTGTCGCCGCAACCAACAAGGATCTGACTGAGCTCGTCAGTAAGGGGAAGTTTCGAGAGGATCTCTACTATCGTATTCATGTAGTTCATATTGAAGTTCCTTCCTTGAAGGAGAGGCGAGAAGACATACCGCTATTGGTCGATCATTTCATCGCTACCCATAATCTGTTGCACGACCGGGAAATTACCGGACTTTCCAAAGAAGCATTATCGCTGCTTGTACATCACGATTTCCCGGGCAATGTTCGCGAGCTGCAAAACATTTTGGAGCATGCATACTTGCTATGCCGTGCTGGAATGATCGAACCACATCACTTTCCACCTAACCTGACAAACTGCGTGGCTCGTGAGAATATAAATCCCAAGCAACGGATGAACCTAAAGGTTGTCGAAAAGTCCCTGATTCAAGAAGCACTCGCTAAGCATCAGGGCAACAGGGTGCTTGCCGCAGGAGTTCTTGGCATCAATTTGAGCACGTTGTATCGAAAAATTCAGCGACTCGGCATTGAAACTCCCAATACGGACGGGCGTGGCAAAAGGAATTAGTTTTGTAAGTAATGATAAATACGAAGATAAGTATGAAGTTTATAGTTTCGAAATTATGCCTGTCTTCATCAATCCCACAGATTTGTTATTAGAGTTGATTACAAATAAGTAAACGTTGCATATGTATTTCGACCAAAGGGAGAGATCTATGAAATTTCAAGCAATTAAGATTTCTCTTTGGCGCTCGAAATTATACAATACGGATCATATTTTTTATTCATGATCAAGTCTATTAATTATTTTTTTATCAATGATATCTTGACGCAATATTAATACTACAACAGTATGCTCGCTCTTTGTTTTTTGCTAGTGCAATGTTAGTGGAAATATTCGCAAAGACAGAGGTGGTATTTTTATGAAGTTATCAATTCGCGCTCACGAGATCCCTCCTTCACCTATCCGCAAACTTGTTTCTTTTGCTGAGGACGCCAAAGCACAGGGTGTGACAGTACATCATCTTAATATCGGGCAACCTGACATACCTACACCAGCAGAATTTTTTCATGCAGTTAATGCATTTACCGGGAATGATTTTGTAACCAATGGTAAAAATAGTTCGGCGTGTGCAGTCACCAAAAAGAATATTGTGTTGGGTTATGGCGATTCAGCGGGTGAGCCAACGCTGCGCAAGGCATTAAGCAAGTATTATCAAAAATTTGGTTATGATGTTGATTTTAAAGATATCACCATAACTACCGGGGGTAGTGAAGCAATCATGTTTACCATGACTGCTTTATGTGACCCTGATGATGAAATACTATGCTTTGAACCATTATATACTAACTATAATAGTTTTGCGGCGGCAGAGTCAGTACGTCTAGTGCCCCTGGCGTGTCATGCAGAAAATGGATTTCACCTACCTACGCGTGAAACTATTGAAGCAAAAATTACTCAGCGAACTCGCGCTATTTTAGTATGTACACCCAATAATCCTACCGGGGCAGTACTAACTGAAAGCGAGATGAGAGTGCTGGTTGATATAGCTAAACAGTATAATATTTTTTTAGTAGTCGATGAATCGTATCGCGAATTTATTTATGGTGAGTTGCCGCATACGAGTATAATGTCGTTTCCCGAGATTTCTGATCGTGTCATTATGCTCGATTCGTTGTCAAAACGTTATAGTGTTTGTGGCGCTCGTTTGGGCTGCTTAGTTACTAAAAATAAAGAAGTATCAAAAGTTAGTTTGCATTTAGGTCAAGCGCGACTTTGCCCTCCTTCGCTTGATCAAGCCGGGGCTCTTGGTTTGTTGACTTTAGGTGATGAATATTTTGCCCAAATTCAAAGTGAATATAAACAACGACGAGATACCGTTGTTAAAGGAATCAAAAATATTCCGGGGGTAACTTCTTATACTCCAGAGGGTGCGTTCTATCTAATGGTTGGTTTGCCTATAGAAGATGCCGAACATTTTGCAAAATGGTTATTGACCGATTTTCGCTATGAAAATGAAACAATTATGGTTGCACCAGGTGGTGGGTTTTACGTAACTCCAGGAGCTGGTAAAAATGAAATTCGCATCGCCTATGTTCTTGAAGTTAAGGTTTTAGAGAGGGCAATGCATTGTTTTGAGAAGGCTATTAATAAGTACGTATCAATATTCGGTAATAGTAAATAGTAACTAATTTTTTTTATTCCAATTGACGAAAAGTTGCATAACGGCTTAGGGCCGCGGATACTCGTATTTATGGTCGAGCGTTTTGTAAAAGTCTATGTTGATAATGTACAGCATCAGGTACAAGTTGGTACTCCTATAGTTGCAGTTCTTGGACGTCGTGGTGAAAACGGCAAACCTTTATTAGGAGCAGTACTAAATAATCGTTTGGTGTCTTTATCTACACCAATTCGTGGAGTGTCATATATCCGTCCAGTGACTGACGAGGGGCGCGAAGGTCAGATCATATATCGTCGTTCGATTTCATTGGTGCTGGCACAAGCCCTCCAAGAGGTAGTACCAAACATTCGTTTATCAATTGGTCAATCGTTAGGTGAAGGCTATTTTTTTGAACTTGTTGGTGATGAAAGTATACCGCCCAAAACTATTGATGAAATTGCAGCGCGAATGCATATGATTATCGATGAAGATCGACCTTTTATCACTGAAGAAATAGATATTAACGAAGCTGTATCTTTGTTTTCAACTGAAAAATCGTTTGATTGCGTGCGATTGTTGAAAATTCTACCAGCAGATACAGTAGCTGTGGTTTCTTTAGGTGGTGAGCATCATTTATTACATGGGCCAGTAGCGCTTACAGCAGGTGGGTTAAATCGTTTTAAACTCGAAATGTATAATGGCGGTTTAATCTTACAATTTCCATCTGTTGTATTTTATCAACGTGAAGTATCAGATACACCGCGTTTATTTAAGGTATATCGTGATACACGTAGATGGAATGAAATCATTGGAGTTAGTGATGTTGGTCAATTTAATGAATTATGTATTCATGGTGGGGTTGGTGAAATAGTTAAGGTATCTGAAGGATTGCACGAAAAAAAAGTAGCTGAAATTGCGGACCGGGTATTGGCGCGTAAAGGTTGTAAACTAATTTTAGTCGCTGGCCCATC
Organism: Deltaproteobacteria bacterium; assembly: GCA_016931625.1. NCBI lineage: Bacteria > Pseudomonadati > Myxococcota > Myxococcia > Deltaproteobacteria bacterium. The sequence continues at coordinate 9,871 of JAFGEK010000148.1, forward strand.
TGCTAGCGGCAAAACTACATTTGCCAAACGTCTATCTATTCAGCTAAGGGTCAATGGTGTAAGGCCAATAGCATTATCGTTAGATGATTATTACGTTGATCGTGATAAAACACCACGTGATGCTAATGGGATTCTTGATTTCGAGGCACTTGAAGCAATTGATTTAGCTTTACTTAACGAACATTTTGAATGTTTGCTCAATGGCGAAAAGGTTTATACTCCCAAGTTTGATTTTGCTGTTGGTAGACGAGTACCAAAGGGAGAATGGCGTTCTTTGCAACTTGGAAATAACGATGTTCTTATTGTTGAAGGCATCCATGGACTTAATGAGCGTCTTTCACCAGCAGTTACTCAAGAACATAAATTTCGTTGTTATGTCAGTGCGCTAACTCAATTAAAAGTTGATAATCACGAGCGTGTATTCACCTCAGATTCTCGGTTATTACGTCGTATTGTACGTGATCGGCGCTACCGCGGATATTCAGCAGAACGTACAATTGATATGTGGCCATCAGTGCGTCGAGGTGAACAGGTAAATATTTTCCCATTTCAAGAACAAGCGGATGCTATATTCAATAGCGCTTTAGTTTATGAGGCTGCAGTGTTAAAGACCTATGCTGAGCGTTTTTTACGACAAGTACCTATTGATTCGGCTGCATATGTTGAGGCCAATCGCCTCTTGCGCTTTTTGTCTCTATTTGTTGCAGTATTTCCTGAAGAAGTACCACACACGAGTATCTTACGTGAATTTATTGGCGGCAGCAGTTTTTCATATTAGGGATATTCCCTAATGAAAGCGTGGGAATTTAAAAATTACGAAAATACCATAAAGCAACGCCTTACCACCGAACGAGGTACAATTTATGGTCAAGGTCGTCGCAATATTGCTTTGGCATATCCAAGTACTTATGCAGTAGGTATGGCATCATTGGGATATCAACAGGTATATCGAATTTTAAATGAATTGCCTGATACTGTTGCTGAGCGAGCATTTTTACCTGATGATGAAATTCAGAGCAATCACATTCTTACCTACGAAAGTCGTCGTTCGATATCAGACTTTTCTATTATAGCTATCGCGATTGCCTGCGAGCGTGAGATATTGGGTGTATTCAAGTTATTAAAAACTGCGGGTATCCCGATTCTGGCTAATGAAAGAACAAATATACATCCATGGATAATAATCGGTGGACCTTTAACATATGCCAATCCACTACCTTTAGCAGCTTTTGCTGATGTTATAGTTATGGGTGAAGCCGAAGATTTACTGGCGCCGATGTGTAACATTATATTCAGTGGCATATCTCGTGATCAAAGCAAACAAGAATTAGCGTCAAAGCCTGGATTTTTTGTGCCTTCACGGCATGATAATTTGCTAAAGAATTTAGCAATTGCCAATGACAGTGAGATATTACCAGCGAGGAGTGTGCTTTACAGTCATGAGGCGATTTTTGGTGACACGACCTTAATAGAAATCGAACGCGGTTGTTCACGTAGTTGTGGCTTTTGTGTTATGCGACGTAACGATAGTGGCATGCGGTTGTTTAGTGCACAAAGAGTGTTGGATTTAATTCAACACGAAAGCAAACGAATTGGTCTTGTGGGAGCAGCAGTAAGTGACCATCCTCAGTTGTTAGATATTGTAGCACCTCTAGTAGCTCGTGGTTGCCAGGTGAGTTTGTCGAGTTTACGGGCCGATCGTTTAACTACAGAATTGACAAAGCTTCTAGTTTGCGGAGGGGCAAAAACTTTAACAGTGGCGGCTGATGGTGCTTCTGAACGCATCCGACAACAAATACATAAAGGCATTAATGCGCAACATTTAATTAATGCAGCAAAACTTGCATGTATATATAAACTAACTCGATTAAAATGCTATGCCATGGTGGGACTACCAGATGAAAGTGAAGAAGATATTGATGAACTAGCGACACTCGCTAATGATCTTGCCACCGCCGCAGGTAAGCATACTCGTGTAGTTTTAGGAATTTCTACCTTTGTACCTAAATTACATACTCCATTGGCAAAATCGCCTTTTATCGGTGAAAGCGCGGCAACCATGAGAATAAAACGTTTAAGAAAACAGCTTAAAAATAAAGTTGAAATTAGGGCAGATAGTACACGTTGGGCGTGGGTTGAGTATATTTTAGCTCAAGGCAGTAAACAAACTGGTTTGCAGGCGCTTGATGCTTTTAATAATGGTGGTAATTTTAGAGATTTTAAGAAAGCTTTTAGTTCGTATAAAATACCATGACGGTTTTTAAGTGGTATGTCTTTCTAAGAATTCTTTTAAATATATGCCAGTTTTTGAATACCGCTTATGAATTAAATCTAAAGGATGTCCACAAGCAACTACTTTGCCACCGGCGTCACCACCACCAGGACCTAAATCAATTACCCAATCGCTTGCTGCAATCAAGGGCAGGTTGTGTTCAACTACAATTACGCTATGACCTTGATCAACCAGTCCATGCAACAATTTTAATAGTCCAGCAACATCACTAGCATGTAAACCGGTTGTTGGTTCGTCGAGAATGAATGCAGTCGGTTTGTGGGTACGTGCACCTAATTCACGCGCTAGTTTAATTCTTTGCGCTTCTCCACCCGATAAAGTAGGTGAGGGTTGCCCTAGAGTTAAATAACCAAGTCCAATGTTAACTAAAAATTTGGCGTAGCTACTAATCGATGGCACAGCGGCAAAAAAATCAGCGGTATCAGCGAAAGTCATGGCTAAAACATCAGCAATAGATTTTTCGCGATAACGTACCGCTAATGTTTCTTCATTAAAGCGAGTGCCACCACAAACATCACAATCAATTAATACCTCAGGTAGAAAACTCATCTCAACTTTGATACGTCCTTGACCCGAACAAGCTGTGCAACGACCAGCGGCAACATTAAAAGAAAAGCGTGAAGCATCATAACCGCGTGCTTTTGCTTCAGGTAGCGAAGCAAATAAATTACGAATAGCATCGAGTACCCCAACATACGATGCAGGTACCGAACGGGGAGTGCGACCAATTGGGGTTTGGTCAACAGCACTAGCTCGCACTAAAGTCTTATAACCTGTAAAATTAAGATGTTTTCCGGGGCGTACAGCGCTACCATAAAGTTTCTGTAAAAGCGCCCGATACAATACATCAAATAATAAAGTAGATTTACCCGAGCCTGAGACACCAGTAACCGCAACTAACGCTCCTAAAGGTATATCAACGTTAATATCTTTAAGGTTATTAGCGCAAACACCAGTGAGTGTTAATTTGCTTGCCCCACGTTGAGGACGTCGCTGTGGATTAAATATATTAAATGCATGATCAAATAAAAATGCTGCAGTTGGCGATGAAACGGTATTGTTTGCAATACCGGCAACAGTACCACTATAAACAAGATGACCACCGGCATTACCACCAACCGGCCCTAAATCAATCAAGTGATCAGCAGCGCGCATAGTTTCTTCATCATGCTCAACCACAATAATGCTGTTGCCGCGGTCACGTAAACGCGTGAGGGCATTAATAAGTTTGTGGTTGTCACTTGGATGAATGCCAATAGTCGGCTCATCAAGAATGTAACAAGCACCGGTTAAATCAGAACCTAATTGAGCCGCCAGGCGAATACGTTGTGCTTCACCACCAGATAACGTATCAGCTCGGCGATCAAGTGATAAATAATCTAGACCTATTTCACATAATATTTTTAATTTTTGCTTAATGGCATTAACTAAGCGTGGTGCTAATATACGCTCACGTTCATTAAAATGTATTTTGTTAAAATGTTTATAAGCATCAGTAATTGACATTGCTGTAACTTGATCAATGGTTAAATTAGCAAAACGCACGGCACGCGCCTCTTCACGTAAGCGTGTACCATGACAAGCCGAGCAAGTATCTACTGCAATAAATTGTTCAATGCGCATCTTTAATGAGTCGCTAGTAGTCTCTTGGCGTACGCGTGAAAGCCACGGTACCAGACCTTCAAACTTATTATTGCCATAAAATAAAATTTGCTGCTGCTCATTATTGTAGCTAGCTAAAGGTTGTGCCACTGGCAATTGGGCTTTTTCGGCTTTGCTTAAAAACTCGCGTCCACCTAAAAGTCGTTGAAGAGGTTTATCGGCATAAACCAACAAGGCTTCACCCGCAATCGTGGCACGAGTATCGCTAACCAATAAGTGGGGATCAATGTATTCTTGTATGCCGCTACCTTGGCAAACTGGGCATGCGCCATGACGGCTATTAAATGAAAACACTCTTGGATCAAGCGCTAAAAAAGCGCGAGAACATGAGGGACAAGTACTTGATAGTGAATAAAAGTGCACTGAACCTTGTGGTGGCAAAACTACGGCGTTTCCATTGGAAAGATCAAAAGATTGACGTAATAGCCCTTTTAACAACCCAACATTATTGTTTTGGTCAATTTTAGTTGTAGAGGAATTTACTGCTTGATTCTTAGTAATTTGTACAACACCAAGAACTAACTCTATATCATGTTCTTTATAGCGCTCAAGTTTTGCCGTTTTGCTGTTTAATGTTACAAGATCGCCATCTATACGTATTTGAGTGATATTAAGTTTTTTTGCTTTAGCAATAATATCTTTATGAAAGCCTTTGCGTCCATGTACTAATGGTGCAAGCACCATAATTTGCTGCTGTTGAAATAGTGTTTGTATGTCTTGAACTATTTCATCGAACGAACGTGTCACAATTGCATGTTTGCATTGTGGACAATATTGTATGCCTAGCTTGGTATAAAGAAGTCTTAAGAAATGATAAATTTCAGTAAGTGTTGCTACAGTAGAATTAGTGCTGCCTCTAGTTGTGCGCTGCTCAATGGCTACAGTTGGCGCAATACCATTTATTGCATCAACATCTGGTTTGCGAAATGAACCGACAAACTGGCGTGCATATGCAGACAACGATTCAAGATAGCGTCGTTGCCCTTCAGCGTGCACTAAATCAAAAGCTAATGTGCTTTTGCCTGAACCACTTGGACCAGTTATAACAGTTAAATTATTACGTGGTAGGGTAAATGATAAATTTTTTAAATTGTGTTCACGTGCTCCATTAATGACAATATCGTTACTGTTATTATTTTTAGGGCTCTGCAAATTATGGTTCTTACTTATATTTAAAAATGCTGTATTATTCAGAGAATCTTGTAGTGCTTTACCGGTATGTGAAGTTGAACAAGCTGCAATAATTGCAGGCGTGCCTTGGGTAACAACATAACCGCCGGCGTCACCACCTTCAGGTCCGAGATCAATTATATGGTCAGCGACTGCAATCACATCAAGATTATGTTCAATCACGACCACCGTATGTAAAGAGGCGACTAAGCGCCGTAAAGCGATAAGCAACACTCTAATGTCATCTGCATGCAAACCGGTTGTAGGTTCATCGCATAAAAATAATCCTGGTTTAGCGTTAGCTTTTGGACGTTGCAGTAAATGCGTGGCGAGTTTTAGTCTCTGTGCTTCACCACCAGATAAAGTGCTAAGGGGTTGGCCAAGGCGCAGATAGCCTAGGCCAATTTCTAACAGCATACTTAGCGGACGATTAATATCAATATGTTCTTTAAAAATATTGCATGCGGTGTCGACTGTCATATCTAGAACTTGGTCGACACTATAGCCCTGGTAAGTGATTTCAAGTACTTCGGGAAGAAAGCGTTTTGATGCGCAATCTGGACAAGGCACAAACACGTCAGACAAAAACTGCATTTCAACTTTTTCATAACCATCACCATTACAAGTAGGGCAGCGACCAATGCCAGTGTTGAAAGAAAAAGTTGCAGCAGTAAATCCACGTTGACGAGCTAACGGTGTTTTAGCAAAGAGATTACGAATACCATTCCAGGCTTTACAATATGTCGCAGCATTCGCGCGTGGTGTCGTACCAATAGGACTTTGATCAATTAGTTCGAGCATACCGATATGCTCTACGCCTTTTATTTTTTCACATTGACCAACATACTCTACGGGTTCACCTCGTAGACGTCGAAGGTTGGCATATAAAACATCAATAATCAGTGAGCTTTTGCCTGAGCCTGATACTCCGGTGATACAAGTAAATTTACCAAATGGTATAGAGACGTTAATGTTTTTTAAATTATGTGCACATGCGCCTAAAATAGCTAAATTTGTTTGATTTGTATTTGCTAAACGATGTTTTTGCTGGGTAATTGCATTTTTAATGGCAGCATCTTCGGCGTCTACTTTCATTACGCCGGTGAGATATTTTGCCGTTAGCGATTTATTGGTTTTACTAAGCCCTATAAGATCACCTGCATACATTATTTCGCCACCCTGTTCACCAGCACGTGGCCCTAAATCAATGATATAGTTGGCTTCGCGAATGATATAAGGGTCGTGTTCAACTACGACAACAGTATTGCCTTGGTCTCGTAATGATTTAAGCACTTTTACTAGTCTTGCATTGTCGCGAGCATGCAAACCAATTGAAGGTTCATCAAGAACATAAAGGGTGTTTACTAACGAAGAACCAAGAGCAGTGGTAAGATTAACACGTTGTACTTCTCCACCAGACAGGGTGCGCGATTGGCGATCAAGCGAGAGATAATCAAGCCCGACATCGATTAGATAATCAAGACGTGAGCTAATTTCGTGAATAACAGGGGAGGCAATAGCCAGCGCAGATTTTGATGGTGCAATTGTATCTATAAATTTTCGTGCTTGGATAATGCTAAGAGCATAAAACTCAGCAATATTTTTACCAGCTAGTTTTACTTGCAACGCTTCAGGTATGAGTCTAGTGGCATTACATGCTGGGCATGGGACATAGCAACGATAGCGCGCCAGCAATACACGTACGTGCATTTTATAGGTGCGAGTGGTCATCCAATCAAACCAACCCATGACCCCTGCAAAACGACCACTTTGCCATTGATGCCAATCGCACTCGCCATAAAATATTTTGTCTTGTTGGGCTTTAGAAAGATCTGCAAAAGCAATGTCGGTGGGGATTTTTTGGCGGCGACAAAATTTAATTAGTTCATCGCGCTCCCAACTGGTTGATGCAGTTGACCAAGGCTTAATGGCACCCTCAGCAATAGTTAGTCGTTGATTTGGCACCACTAAATTGCGGTCGATTTCTATGGTTCTGCCAAAACCTTTACAGGTAGGACAGGCACCAATGGGTGAATTAAACGAAAAAGTATTGGGGCTGGTGTCTTTATATTGAATATCGCAAGTAGCACAGTGTAAGCCACTTGAAAATGGTATCTCTTGATTGTCACCAAAATGTATAGTGAGATGACCCTGGCCAAAACGCATAGCTTGTTCGATAGCTTCAGTTAAACGGCTAATATTTACAGGCAATTTGATACGATCACTAACTACTGCTAAATTTGGTGGCAGTTCATTTGTCGCAAGCTCTTCAAGATAAACAAGCTTGCCGTCTATTAAAGCCCGCAGTAAACCTGAGCGGATTAAAGTCGTAATTGCCAAAGCGGGTTGTTTGTTTTCATTTATTGAATAAGGAAAACATAAAATTAACGTGCCAGCTTCTGGCAAAATGGGCAGCAACTTTTTAACTATACTATTGGCAGAATCACGTTCTACTGGTTTGTCACATTTATGACAATGCATTACTCCTAAACGCGCCCATAAAATTTTGGCATAGTCAGTAATTTCGGTCATGGTGCCGACGGGTGCAAGATCAAAAATTGCTTTTCTTGAGAGAATGATAGAGACGATTTCGAATAAGCTCTCACTTAAAATTCCCTATTCCCTA
>JAFGEK010000149.1 GCA_016931625.1 Deltaproteobacteria bacterium
GTGTAGGTTGAATGGATAATTTAGGACTAAAAATTGCTATGCCTGAGTTGCATATTTTAACTGTTCTTATTCGTAATCATATCTATTGAACTATTAGGTTGGCGTAATTTGAAGACCCGCCCTAAGTTTGTTCTGCTATTTTATCACTCATAGCTTGCAAATCAGCTTTTGCTATACGTGCATCTTCTTGTGCTGTCTGCAATGCTGATTGTATCTCATTCAAATTTTTTTCACGTTCTTGTGCCTCAGTTAAAAGGCGTTCTACTTCTTTGCGTAAAGAAGTAATTTCAATATTCGCTTTTTCTAATTCAACGCGACGCGATTCATTCTGCTCAGCAAGTTGATTAAATTCTGTTCGTGCACTACGAACTTCAGCTCGAACAGATTCAATAAGTTCTTCTTTCGCTCTTAATGAATCACGCATATCATTAAGAACACCCTCGTTTTGTGTACGTAAACGAGATAATTCGTCAGCAAGAGTGTTAAAACCACGCGTACGTTCGGTAAGTTCACTTTGTGTATGTTCATATTCTTTCTGCAACTGCATATTTGTATCTACGTGGTTGGCGATAGTTGCATTTAAAGTTTCGATATGGCTGTCACGCTCTGTTATGGTCGCCATAGCGCTAGCAGCTTCTTGGACTTTAGTTTGCAATTCATTATCACTTTGTTGCAATTTTTGCTCAAGTTCAGCGATTTTTCGAGTAGACTGCTCTCTTAGCTGATTAAAAGCTTGCTGGGCTGCTTCCATTTTCGTACGAAAATCAGCAACTAATGCGGTTTTTTCTTGTTCAGATTTATTTAGACGATTATTTGAAGTTGTAATTGCATTGGCTAATTCTGATTCGAACGCCGCTTTTTGTGCCTCAACCGCAGAGAGACGTTTATTTAAATTCTCCATCTCTGTGCGATCGCGCTGGGCTGTTTGCGCTGCTAATTTTTTAATCTGATTATAACGATTTATTGCAGTTTCACGTTCTTTTTCTTTTGCAGTGACAAGTTGGTCTACAGCTTCGTATTGTTGCTGCATTGCGCCCCAAACGTATCCAACTCGAGCTAAATCTCGTTCAAGTTCAAAAACAGATTGACGCAAGGTGGCGATCTTTTTGTCGGGTCCAGCAAGATCTTTACGTGGTGGTGGCGGAGGTGGTGCACGAAAGTCCACTTCACGTACTTGAGTAAAAACTCTTTGAATGAATTCACGATCTTGATCGGTAATGGGGGTTAATATCGGACCACCAACATTTAAACTACGTTTTGGTGGTGGCGTAGGAGGAGCTGTTATCGATTTCTCTTCTTCTTCGATCGACTCTATTAGCTCAGGATCATTAATAGTTTCTTCTTCGAGACCCATAGCTTCAGAACTAACATCGGATACTTCTGTTTCTAATGCTACAAGTGGCTGGTCATTCTGTTCATCGACCGACATCCGAAGGTCTCCATCAATAAAAGTAACAAATCCTAATATTTTCTAATGTTAAAATTAATTTTTAAACGATTTTTATGTTCATAGCCATGTCCTACTGTCAAATACTGTTAAACTAACTTAAACATTTATCTAGCATTAGTACTACTATTTCTGCTTTTGTTATATTGTGAATCATAATTTTGACATACACTTCGCTTTTCCTGACGAAACATTGGTATATAATTGCCAATTATGTGATCAGCGTTGTTGTAAGACTGGATTTATACAAGTCTTTTCGCATGAACGCGAGCGTTTACTCAGCATTGCACCAGCATTAGAATTGGTCGCGCCTGCTATTACTAATCCAATTGGCCTATTTGCTTCCCCACCTTCAGGATGTTGGTTTTTAAAAAATAACCTTTGCACTTTAACAACTTCACATGGCGGTGCTTTAAGACCCTCTGCTTGCACTCTTTTTCCTATCAATCGTTTTGCTGCACATGGAAATACCTTAATAATTGCTCCTGATCCGCTATGTCCTATGCAATGCCATCCGAGCGAGGGCATCAGTTTTACTGAGGTTGTCGAACTATTAAATAAATTAGGTGTAGCTGGAGCAAATCCAACACCAGTACGGGTAAATGACCCCCCTGATTCTTTGGCTTTAGAACGTATGCTTCGCGATGCAGCATCATCAGTAATCGATGAACCATCGCCTATACCCTACTTAGCGCTTGGTGAGTTAGCCACGCATACATTTTGCCAAGGTGGTTTAGAGGAATTAACATTTATCGACCTTAAAAACGTTGACGCGAGTGTTACCGCGCTACAACATCGATTAGCACAGCAGGCAATTATTTTAAGTATTCCCATCCCTAATCCTGCTGCTTGGTCTATTACCGCTCCATTGTTAATCTCATATATTCCCAGCTTGCGTCTTTTTGATTTTGAAAAGATTCCATTGGCAGTATTAGCACGCGCAATTTCAACCCTTGCGTTATTAGTGGCTCATTGGTGCAATCTACGCCCATTACAAAAACCACTGCCCCAAACACTTAACCAAATGGCTAATACTATGGGCCCATTATGCTACCTGATGGCTTCATGGGATGAACCGTGGAATGGACCACAAATACAAGATTTAGATCTTTGTCCTCAAGATCCTATCAGTCACGTAGAGGCAAAATTAGAAAAACGACCTATAGAACGATTAAAACAATTATGGATGTTGGCTCGTCTTTTAAACACTTGAGGTAACATTGTGGGTAATTCTTACAATTGCGAACAAGTATATTTCGCTTTTAAATCAGGCTCACTTAAATATGATTGTAATTTATGTGGTAAATGCTGCAGCAATATAAACATTATAGATACACCTTCACATTTTATTTCATCTCCATCATTGCAAAATATTCAAGCGTTTTTGGCGACTTCTCATCAATCTGACCCATTATTGTCGTTTTATAACTTTGCTGATGGTTGCCGATTTTATAAAAATGGCTGTGAATTACATTTTAAACAAAGCAAATTAGCTAAGCCATTGGTTTGCCAGCTTTTTCCATTTTCACGTTTGATTGATATCGACGGTCTATTATCACTATTGCCGCATCAGCGCTGTCCTTGGCATGCAAGTGGTGATAGTCCTTCTGAACAATCTGATTATACACAATTATACGATATTTTAGCTGAATTACTTAGTGCTGGTATGCAGCCCATAAAAATTGAATCGCATACTTTTATGCCTAGTAATACTAGACGTAAAATTGAAGAAAAAATTCTCCAGAGTTTGCCTGATACTACTGAAAATGTTAGTGAAATTTTATTTCATATAGCCAATAAGCAAGCAGAAATTAGTGGCCCTATAATAACTGCACCTGATTTAGATTTATGGCTTGACCTATTGCGTAGCGCTGGTAGCCCTCCTCCATTAAATATATACGATCAAAATTTGTTACTAGCTAGTATTCCTTCACTACGCATTTTGCTTTCTGAGAATCTACCATTTAAAGCTATCCCTACAGCGCTATCTGCATTTGAATTATGGCTACGTACTTTAGCTGAACTGGGCAATTTAAATTTGTCAGGCGAAAATTTAATGCATCTATTTGAAATGAGTCGCCCTCTATTAAAAATATTAACTTATGCTGGATTGCCGGTACCATGGGGACAAGTACACTTTCCTCCTATCTTAATGCAAATTCGTCAAATAGTGCGCGCCTCTGACGATTTATCGCTTGGTGAATTATTATTACTATATTTACGCCATGATAAATATGGGGCAGTAAGCATATTAGCGCAATTAGGCGCGGCATTTCCTGCCTTATAAAATACAATGCTACCTAATATCTTCAACAAACTTATTGTTTTTAACGGTAAAAACCGTGGTTTGTCCGCCAAGCCGTTCACCAGTATTTCTAAAACGGATGGGACCAGTTAAACCTGAGTATAAAACGTTTTGTCCATTTTTAATTGCACTAAGAGCAACAGAAAAATCATTCCACTCTACTTGGATACCATCACGTGAAGCATTGCCAATATTAAGTATGTTTTGAGTTAATGTTGCTCGATCAATATTACCATCACCAGTATGTAATGCCTGCTCAAGCGCGATCATTAAAACCGCTGCTGTATCATAAACAAAATAAGTTTCTTCAAAAGGTTTATCTCCCCAAGCGTTTTCAAATTGCTTGACAAAACATTTCTCAGGTTGATCTTCACGACAAACTTGCGCAAGATATGGAATATACAACGATAAGCCAGTCGCACCTTCTAATGCACCACTTGGGGTGTTTAAAAATAAAACTTCAGACTTAAGTCGAGGTGTAAAAAACCAATTTGGTACAACCGAAGATACTGCCATAACTTCAGAGATAAGTTCTGCAGCAGGCAATATATTAGTCGCAAGTAATACACCATCAATATTATTATTTGCCTGGGTGTTTGCAATATCTTGAGCTGCAACAGTTTGTATCGAGAACTCATTTACAATCTCCCCACCTTTTTCAAGCAGCTTATCTTTAAAACCTTTTACTAGTTCAAAGTCATATATATTATTATCACTAACAATAAGAACATGTAATTGTTCTCTATCGACTAATAAGTTAGCCATATTTTCGCCAATTAGCGCAGGCGTAGTAGAACCAAAAATATTACCCGGTGACATACGACACCATGGTTTTTCAATAGTAGCATGATCGCCGATAGTGGCTAATGCTGAAAACAATAAAATATCAGCTTCAAAAAGAGGCTGTGCAACAGCTTCTACAAGTTCATCATTACTCGGTCCAATAACTGCAACTACGCCTTCATTAATCAGTTCTAAAGTTTCACGTCGTGCTATTTTGGGATCAGCCTGTGAATCACGAAAGATAAAATGAAATGAATGATCACCATCTTGTGCTTCATCCATTAACTTAGCCGCAAGAAGAATACCTCGCTCGTGGTTAAAACCATCTGCAGCTGCTACCCCTGTGTAATCGATTAACACGCCGATAGCTGGGCCATTTTTAGTTGAATCAGAGCTGCAACCAATAGTGATTAATAGCCAGCAAGTTAAGAAAACCCATACAAGATGCTTACTATAATTTTTACTTTTAGCATCTAAAAAGCGCATGGTTTTAAAATCCTTGATCCAATGTGAGAAAAATGCTGCGCTTAGAACGAGGTAAATCGAAGCCAGCAAAACCAGGATCTGCAACACGACTGTTAAACACATTGGCCGCACGCACGATAATATTAGTAGAAAAATCCGAGAATAAATGGAGATCAACTAATGATGCTACTAAATCAACCTCAGCAAAAGGTGCTAATTCATAACCTTTATGGTTTTTAAATACATTGTTGTCGGAGGCTAAACGAGAACCAGACCAAAGTAGAATTGCACCAAATTGTATATTAACTGCATCGCTAAGTGCAAGACGTTGTTGCAGCGAAGAGCGTACTATAATACGTGGATAGACGCTTAGTTTGTCACTAAGAAGCTGACTTAGATAGCCAGAATCTCCATTATCACGTTTACCCAACTGCATCTCAGCGCTAAGTGAGCCTCGCAAGCCCATTGGCAAAATGAACGAACCTTCTAATTCACTGGTTAATACGTGCATAGTGGCCACATTTGCTGCTCGCTGATTAATCCCTTGGGGTTCAAAAGCAGCTTTATTTAAGAGCAGGCTATAAGACAAACAAGCTAACCAATTAAAATAACTTAAAAAGTTTTGTGATAAACTTAAATCAAAAGTATGCACTGTCTGTGGCTTTAGATCTTTATTGCCAATGACATCGCCAGCACCCAATGGCTGGGTAAATAACAAATATGGCGATGGCGCTTTAAAAGCACTACCGTATAGTGCTTTTAACACTGTGTCCTCTGACATACTATAAACTGCGGCTAATCGTCCGGTAAGTTGCGTACCATAAAGATTATGTTTATCAACTCGCAACCCCCCGGTGAACTGCATTTTATCATCAAATATCTTATAGCGAGCTTGGATAACCGCGCCAAGATTGCCAAGAATATGGCGCTGATCAGCAGAAGTACGCTGCGCATCACTACCATTAAGCAATATACGCCTTACTCCACCAATGTATTCCTCGTCGTATAAGTACTCTAAACCTCCAGCAAGACCTAAATCACCTTTCTCCCAGGCGAGATCAAACTTGAGCGTGCTAGACCAATAGTGCAAATCACGCTCGATATAATAAAGATTGCTGCCGGTCTCGATGCGATCTGGATCATCATTGCCACCCCAAGTAAATTCTGCTGTCCATTGCCCTTGCAGCGTTTCACTAAAACCTACAACACCACGATTGGCCACAACCTCACGAGATAGCGCAATAACAGTACCTTGTGCTTTATCATCTTCAAGTTGGGTAAGCTGCGCCCATGAGGCAAAAGCACCATCGCGTTTTAAGCCAGAGTGTAAAAATGACAAGTCGACTGACTTTATTGCTCCACCAGGGTTATATGATGTTTTTACAAACGCTGATAGTGTCTGATCTTCTATTTTACTGGCTTTACGCGATTGCATATCACTTGGTAAAGCAGGAGCTGGCGAACTACTTGGTAACTTTAATGGGCCATGATCGATCAATGAACCGCCGATAGCTGCAAGAAAACTCCAGCGATCGACATTAAATGATGACCTTGCATCTCCATAGCCACCCTTTGTACTACCCGATAGCCGCAAACGCGCAGCCGTAGCTTCTTCGGTAGGATCGATAGTAACTACATTAATAACGCCTAAAAACGCATCAGCGCCATGTACTGCTGATGCTGGACCACGAATGATCTCAATATTTTTAATCGCACTGATCGGAATTAATTCACTGCCTAACCACGCACCCGAAGTCGGCCGAAAGTTCACCGCATGCCCGTCGATCATAACCTTTACAATGCCACCTTCACCACCAAGACCAGCGGTAACACCACGAACCGCAACACTTGAAATTATAAAATCGTTGAGCATGTAAAATCCAACGACATGGTTCATAATTTCATCAATGCTGTGATAACCCCAGGCACGTAATTCTTGCGCACTTATAACCTCAACAATTGTTGGTGCTTTGCGCATACTTTCAGCAGTAAGATTAACTGTGGCGACAGAGACAGGAGTGTCTAAAAGCTTTTTAAGATCATCTAAGTCGGAACTAAGCGTTGTAAGATCTAAGTCATTAGACGAAGGTGACGTAGATGAAGGCGCTGCATCAGGTTGCGACTTGGTTGGTTCGCTCTGCGCTAAAGCAATTTGTGAACTTAATACTGCTATTATCACAAAGATCCAGCAGCTTTTCATAGCTTGTAGTATTCCAAATGACCGATTGTAGTGCAAACTTATTCTTCCTAAGAGCATTCGTTTTTAGAATAGAACTCCACCATGCCTCACTAATGAGGCATGGTAGGATGCAGTATTAAGTTAAGTTAGTTAAGTTAATTATGGACAGGTTTCACCCTCGTTATAACTTGGATAGCGGGGAGATGTTATAACACCATTTACTTCTAATTCAGTACAAAGGGCAGTATTGATGAATGTATCAACTTTGCTTGGAGTCGCACCTTTGTCAGCAAAAAAGTCTAGTAAAGCTTGGCTAAGCTTACCGTATCCAAACCACGGATGTTGGTTGTCTACGAGATTAGCTTCAACGGCTGATTGATAGTCTTTATACTGAGATAAAATATAAGCGTCAGTAATCTGGTTGTCAGGATCATCAAATTCAATGGCCGGCGCTTCACCGCGAGCTTCAAGCCAATCCAGCTGCACAGTTGTGTCAGACGCCGCTAACAAAAAATCAACCGCTAAGTCTTTATTGGGGCTATCAATATTCGCCAGAGCATACTCAACTACAAAATTATAAAATTCACCATCAATTAACGGTCGAGAAACCCAGTTATCCGCCGAAACCACACCACTTGCCTTGAGATTACCTTGTGTCCATTGAGGACCAACTCCAAAGACTCCCTCACCTTGAGAAAATGCTTCACTAGAATCATCGGCAGGGATACTATTGCCATTTCTATCATCAACTAGGTTTATACAATCATTTTTTAAATAATACTGCAGCATATTTAACGCATTACGTAATACAGTCTCGGGTTCAGTAGACGTACCAAAGGCAGCATGGCCACCACCAGTAGCATCTGCAGCAAATAAAGAGCTAACCATAACCCACATGGAGCTATCACTATTAGGGGTATTCCATGGGGTGCAAGATCAAAAATTGCTTTTCTTGAGAGAATGATAGAGACGATTTCGAATAAGCTCTCACTTAAAATTCCCTATTCCCTA
>JAFGEK010000150.1 GCA_016931625.1 Deltaproteobacteria bacterium
ATGTTATGTAAAAACAATATGTTATGGACCCCCGCGTTCGCGAGGGTGACGATGAAAAGGTTATTATGGTATTTTTGCAAGTGGCTCTACAGTTAGAAAATGTAACTTCTCAATACGTGCTGACGAAACATGGCGGTCATCGTAAGCGACAGTGAGAGGGATGTCATCTATGGACCCGCCCATCTCGAACGTAGTGAGAGATCTTCTTTATGCATTTAAATATAAGATTTCTTAATGAAGGTCGAGATAACAAGAATTTTAATTTTTGCCAGCATTTATTTAGAAGTTACTAAAAAATTAGCTAAGTACTTGCCGTGACGTACATATATTGCCAGATTACACATATTCAAAGTGGTTAAGGTTTAAGAAAGGACAATTGATATGGCATTCTCTCTTCCACCTCTCCCTTGGGTAGAATCAGCCCTTGAACCGTTAATCTCTGCTAAAACGATTAGTTTTCATTATGGCAAGCATCACACAGCTTATTTAAATAAACTCAATGAGCTTACTGATGGTACGGCTTATGCCAACCAAAGCCTTGAAACTATTATTATGGGCGCCGCAAAAGATAAGGGACCTCTATTTAATAATGCTGCTCAAGTTTGGAATCACAACTTTTTTTGGAACTCTATCAAACCCAATGGTGGCGGTGAACCGCAGGGTGAAGTAGCTTCTTTGATAACCGAAAGTTTCGGTAGTCTTGATAAATTTAAAGAAGAATTTAAAAATGCTGCCGTTTCACAGTTTGGTAGTGGTTGGGCATGGCTTTGTCTTGATGGTGGTAAGTTTAGAGTCATTAAAACAACGAATGCTGAATTGCCAATGTTAACTGGACTAAAAGCATTAGTTACTTGTGATGTTTGGGAGCATGCATATTATCTAGACTATCAAAATCGTCGCCCAGACTTTGTGCAGACATTTTTAGATAAGCTTATTAACTGGGATTTTGTTGCTGCCAATTTAAAAGCTTAATCATTTTACTTTTTAGTCGTAGTATTCATGACCCAAATGAGTAATTACTTCTTCGCCGTTCATCCAACGAAGCATATTTTTCATTTTCATTAGTTGGATGAAAATATCATTTTCTGGATAAAGCCCAGGGGCGGTCATCGGACTTTTATAATAGAATGACAGCCATTCTTGGATACCGCGAAAACCTGCGCGATGAGCCAAATCCATAAACAAAGCAAGATCAAGCACAATTGGAGCGGCTAAAATTGAATCGCGGCATAAAAAGTCAATTTTGATTTGCATTGGATAATTTAGCCAACCGAAAATATCTATATTATCCCAACTCTCTTTGGCATCACCGCGCGGTGGATAATAGTTAATACGAACTTTGTGATACATTTTTTCATATAATTCAGGATAAATTTCTGGCTGCAAAATAGTCTCAAGAACACCAAGCTTTGAAACTTCTTTGCTGCGGAAATTTGTTGGTTCATCTAAAACTTCACCATCGCGGTTACCCAGAATATTGGTTGAAAACCAACCATCTATGCCCAACAAGCGAGCTTTTAAACCTGGGGCAATAATGGTTTTCATTAACGTCTGACCAGATTTAAAATCTTTGCCCGAAATGGGGATTTCGCGTTGTTTTGCAAGTTCAATTAGCGCTGGTATATCAACTGTATGATGCGGTGCACCATTTGCGTATGGCACGCCTTCCTGTATGCAGGCATAACCATAGATCATTGAAGCGCTTATTGCAGGATGAGAATCGCGCAGTCCCTGTTCAAAAGTTTCAATTTTTTGATGCACTGCGCTAAGTTCTTGATAAGACTCGGTTGATCCACACCATACTGCTACGGCACGATCAAGATTGTTTTTTTTAATAAAATCACGTATGTCAGCTCGTATAGCCTCAGCAAGTTCCATTTTATTTTTGCCTTGCTTTACATGTTCACCATTAAGACGTTTGACATATTCAGGAAAAAACACTGCAGGCATGGGCTTGATGCTGCTAATTTCATCTTTGATGAGATTTAAGTGTTCAAGATTTAAGACTTTTGCTTTGCAAGCGGCAGTGTAGGCATCATCAGTAAAAAGATCCCAGCCGCCAAAGACAACATTGTTTAGACCAGCAAGCTCAATGAATTCGCGAATAAGGGGGCTGCGACCTTCGGTGCGTTTACCAAGCCGAATAGTGCCCATTTGTGAAAGTGAACCAAATAGTTTACCTAAACCTTTGCGGGCTAGTAAACTACCAGCGATAAATGTTGTTGCCACAGCACCCATACCAGGGAGTAAAATTCCAAGCTTGCCGGTGGGTTTTTTAATAGCGATAGGTTTTTTCATTTGTGTATGCCTCGCAAAGCAGTACTAATTTTTACTTAGAGATAAAAACGTTTTAGAAAGTGACATTATTTCAACACCGAAGCTGTTAATAACAGTTACCCCGCAGAGGGCAAGCTATATTAATGTACCCATTTCAACCTTGCTGTCAGCAAGCGTATGTCCTAGGTAATCTATGGGGGCATAACCAGGGGTGTCCCTAAATGTCTCCCGTCGATCTTCGCGAAATCCGCTACTTACGACCGCGTGCTCGCAAAAATCCTGCCTGCGACTTGCCACAAGCAAGCCTCAGCATGATTTTGTTGCGCGCGCGGCCATCGTTTACGCGGCTTTTGTGAATTTCTTAAGTCCAACATTTAGGGACACCCCCAATTATTTTTATGACCGTGCTAATATCAAAATTTCATATTTCAGCATCAACTCGCAAACAAATTGGCTTTGACGTCATTGTTGCCGTTTTAGCGGAGCGAACGAGTACTTCAAGAGGTCGCGAGCTTGCTTTAGAACACCAGTTTTTTACTGACCGTGATCAAGTGCAGCTTTCTTTGACTCGCATTGAGCAAGTTCGTGAGATTTTACGTGAAGAAAAAATACTGCCGGTAAGCGGAGCTACTGATATTCGCCCTTTTGCTACCCGTGCAGCTAAAGGCGCTATTCTTAACGGTGAAGAATTACGTGCCTGCCATGGACTGATGCGCACGGCAATGGATGTGCGATCTTTTCTGCGTTTGCGCCGTGAAACCATGCCCGAGCTGGCGGCTATAAGTACTGGGATAAGCGATTTTGCCGCATTAGCCAACCGTATTGATTATATGCTTGAACCATCTGGTCGGGTTCGTGACGAAGCAAGCGAGACTTTAGCTGCATACCGTCGCCGTGCACGCAATTTGCATAGTGAGGCACGTCGACGAATCGATACGATGCTTGCAGACCAAAATTTTACGCCTTACTTGCAGGATCGTTATTTTTCAATACGCTCTGAACGATATGTGCTGCCGGTTAATGCTTCTTTTCGAAGTAGTGTACCTGGCATTGTGCACAACGCCTCACAAACTGGGCAGACACTTTTTATTGAACCGCAAGCGTTAGTTGATTTAGGTAACGAATTAGCTATTGCTGAATCGCTAATAGCTGAAGAAGAGCAACGAATACTTCAAGAACTTTCTGCGTCAGTTGGTGATCGTGAAAACGATTTGGATCACGCGGTCGACAGTATTGGAACAATAGACTTTATTCAAGCAAGTGCCCACTTAGCTAATGATCTAGATGCCAATGCTCCTGAATTAGCTGATGCTACTGCTGACATAGATTTACGCCAGATGCGCCATCCGGTGTTGGCTTTGCAGGGTAAATCTGTAGTGGCAAACGATGTATTTTTACGCACACCAACACAGGCGCTGATCGTTTCGGGCCCAAATGCTGGTGGTAAAACCGTAAGTATTGCTGCGGTGGGGTTATGTTCTCTTATGGTGCGAGCGGGATTGCCGATACCGGTAGCTGCGGGTTCGCGTATGCCGTTATTCTATGGCGTGACTAGTATCATTGGCGATGAGCAAGATCTTAAGCGGGGCTTATCAACCTTTTCTGCGCATCTAAGCGCCATTGCAGAAGCTATGCAACAAGCCGGCTTTGGTTGGTTAGTGTTAATTGATGAGATTGCAGCAGATACTGATCCCACTCAAGGCGCCGCTTTAGCGCGAGCTATTTTAGAACAATTGCTAGATGCCGGTACTCGCGTATTAGCAACTACTCACCTTGATGAAGTCAAAGCTTTAGGTATTACTGATACGCGTTTTATTAATGCTCGTGTTGGGCTTGATCCAATCTCACTTGCTCCAACCTATCGTCTTGAGATTGGCGCTGCTGGCGTTTCAAGTGCTATTGAAATGGCTGAACGTGTTGGGTTACCTACAAATGTAATTAGTCGCGCGCGTGAATATCTGCGTGGTGAAGGTTTATTGGCTGCGGCTTTAACTCACTTAGAAGTTGCAGAGCGTGAAGTAGAAACAGAGCGGCAAGAATTAGCGGCGCAACGTGAAGCTACAGCTAAAACCCAACAGCAATTAGAAGCTAGCAAAAATGAGCTTGAGCAAGCGCGTCGTGACCTTAAATTGCAAATTAACGATGAGCTACTTAAAGAACTTGAAGATAGACGTAGCCAAGCAACAAAAATGATTGCTGAATTGCAAGCAAAAGCAAGTATTAGCGGTGCGCAAAAGGCTCAGCAGCGCTTAGAAGAACTAGCAAATGAGGTTAAATACGATATCGCTAAACTGCAAGCAGAGACAGATGTTGGTGAAAGTGCTCAAGCACTGGTGCCTACCGAAGAAATCGATGTCGGTACATGGGTTAAAGTTGTCTCATTAGATAAAGAGGGTCGGGTAATCAAACTTGCTGGTAAAAGCGCGATAGTAGAAATTGGTACTTTAAATACAAGGGTTAAATTAAAAGATTTGGTCGGACTTGTTCAAAAAAGTAAGCAAAGTCAAAGTGACCATCGACGTTTAGCAAAGGCTGAGTCTAAACTTAGCGAGTCTATAGTTGAGGGCAGTAGTGATACCCGCTGCGATATTCGCGGTATGCGTACTGATGAAGCAATGAGCGAAGTCGAGCGTTTTTTAGACCAGCGTTATTTATATGGCCCTACCCGTATAGTTATTGTTCATGGGCATGGCAGTGGTATTTTAAAGCAAATGGTGCGTGAAGCTTTAGAGAAATCACCTTATGTAGCTAGCAGCAGGCCGGGTGACCGCTATGAAGGCGGCGATGGGGTTACGGTGGTAGAGATAGTTAGTGCTTGAGGGCATATCAGCTTCTTTTAGCTCCCATTACGGGGTATCATACGAAGTTAACGCTATTAAATATAAAGTGATTTTTATCGTTTGGCATGGTTCTCTGGTTTTTTTATTGCGAGGCATTAGTGTCGGGCCCTCAGTGACACCGTGTTTTATCGCTTTATCGGGTGACATTGTTTTGTGAGCCAACGACCCTTAAATGATCTTAGCTTCGGTTACCTTATTTGTGAGGCAATTCGATACGCACACCGATTCTATAGTGGTTACTTAGTACTACCCATTAGTACATATCATTTATGGTAACTTTTGCTGCAATACTTCGTCACGGCGGGCTTGTCGCCAAGCACGTAGGCGTTCACGTAGATCTGGACGATTTTGTGAAATAATACTTATAGCTAATAAAGCGGAATTTGCCGCACCAGATTTGCCAATGGCGAGTGTGGCAACGGGCACACCCTTGGGCATCTGAACCATTGATAGCAAGGCGTCAATCCCCCGTAAGTCAGTAGCTGAGATAGGAACACCTAGGACCGGTATTATTGTTTTAGCAGCAATTACACCGGGTAAATGTGCTGCAGCTCCAGCCCCAGCGATAATTACTTCAATACCGCGCCTCTCAGCTTCATCAGCGTATGCAAGCGCACGGTCTGGGGTGCGATGGGCACTAATAATTTCAGCTTCGTAAGGTACATTAAATTCATCTAGAATATCTGCTGCTGCTGACATAATCGACCAATCATTTTTACTGCCCATAATAAGACTGACAATCTTTGGTTTATCTTGGCTCATTACCGTGACTCCGTAGCTAGCATTTTTTTAAAGAATTTATGGCTTGTTAGCCTACAGACAACATTATGCCAAGCTTATTTAGGGACACCCCCTTATTCATAGCGTAACGCATCAATAGGGTTAAGCCGTGCTGCACGCTGTGCTGGAAAGTAACCAAAAATTACACCGATAGCAGCAGAAAATAATAAAGCGATGATATTAATTTTTGAATCAAATATATAAGGTACATTCATTATACTAGTTAAAGCAATAGAACCGCCAGTTGCCAAAGCCACCCCGATAAGACCACCTATGGCAGATAACACCACTGATTCCATGAGAAACTGCAATAACACTTCACGCCCAAGAGCGCCTATTGCCAAGCGAATACCAATTTCGCGGGTGCGTTCAGTAACTGAGACTAGCATTATATTCATAATACCAATGCCGCCGACTAATAAGCTTACCGCAGCCACAGCCGCTAAGAGCATGGTAAGGATTTTAGTGGTACCAGTAAAGGTTTCAGCAAGTTGACGTGTATCTAAAATTCTAAAGTCATCATCTTCACTGGGCGCTAGCTTGCGTCGCTCGCGTAGTAGTGATGATAATTGGGCTTTAACGTTATTGATTGAGTCACCATCATTTACTGCAACCATGATACGATTTATATCTGACGACCCTAGTAAACGGCGCTGCACAGTCCGCAAAGGCATAACAATTACATCATCTTGATCATGCCCCATACCAGCTTGCCCTTTTGATTTAAGTAACCCGATTATTTCGCAGGCAAAGCCTTTTATACGTATTTCGCTGCCAACCGGAGCTTCTTGGCCAAATAATTTTTCACGTACGGTTTCACCAATTACACAAACAGCTTTGCCTGTTTTTAAATCAGTATCGTTAAATTGGTGTCCTTCGGCAAATTCCCAATTTGAAGAGACAAAGTAATCATTAGTAGTACCAAAAATGACAGTCGACCAATTTCTTGATTGATAAATCGCAGTTACCGATTTGTTTGAAATAGGGGCAATAGCTTTAATCGAAGATAGCTGCTCACTGATTAATTGAACATCAACCAGCTTAAAATTAGGAGCGTCCGATGAACCAGGACCAAAGTGTTGTCCAGGGATAATGATGATTTGATTAGTGCCCATATTGGCGATTTGGTCAGCAACCGATTTGGTGGCGCCATTACCAACAGTGACTAAAGTAATCACGGCAGCAATACCAATTACAATACCAAGAATAGTAAGGAACGAACGCATGACATTACGGCGAATTGCTCGTAGTGCTAATAAAAAAGTATTCCACAACATTTTAAACTGGTCCTAGCTTTTTTTATGGTCACTATCTATACGACCATCAATGAAATGGATAATGCGTTTGGCATATGCAGCAATATCAGATTCATGCGTAACCATTAACACGGTGATCCCTTGTTCGCGATTAAAACGAGTGATTAAGTTCATTATTTCAGCACTAGTATGTGTATCAAGATTACCCGTAGGCTCATCGGCTAAAAGGACTTTAGGTTGGGTTACAATCGCGCGAGCAATAGCAACACGTTGTTGTTGCCCCCCCGATAATTCAGAGGGGTTGTGGTGTTCCCAACCATTTAGACCAACTTGTTCAAGAGCAGCTTTTGCTGCCTTATGACGTTGCAAAGCAGGCTCACGACGGTAGATCAGCGGTAACTCAATGTTCTCTAGTGCCGTGGTGCGTGCCAATAAGTTGAAACCTTGAAAAATAAAACCAAGTTGATATCGTCTAAGTAAAGCGCGTTGATTTTGTGTCAGTCGTTCAACACGTACACCCATAAATTCATACGACCCTTTGGTCGGCGTATCTAGGCATCCTAATATATTCATTGTAGTTGATTTGCCTGAACCACTAGGGCCCATGATGGCTACAAATTCACCAGCAGCAATAGAAAAATCGACACCTTTTAGCGCATGAAAAGCCGCCTGCCCTTGGCCATAGGTTTTAGTAACCCCAAAGAGAGTGATAAAATTACTATTGGTCATGATTTAGGCCTAATTACTTCAGTAAGGACTTCAGTGCCTTCTTTTATATCACCACCGGTAATTTCCGTAACATGTCCGTCGCTTGCACCTGTTTTAATATCGATAGGCACAGGTTTACTGTGTTGTAAAATCCAAACCCGTGGTGCATTAGGGTTCGGCTGTATTATTACATTACGTTGTGGATGAGGCCGTCGGGGCATAAGTTTACCCATAAAATTCTGAGGCTTTTGTGGTGTTTTGTCGATAACTGGTGGAGTGAAACGCAAAGCAGCATTAGAAACTAGCAGCGCTTTATCGCGGGTTACGGTAATAATATCAGCAGTACCAGTCATGCCCGGACGCAAGCTAAGATCATCGTTTTGTACGGCGATTACGGTGGGATAAGAAACAACGCCATCAACGATTTGTGATCCAAAGCCAACGCGAGTGATAACGCCAAAATATTTACGTCCCGGCCATGCATCAACGGTGAACGAGGCTTGTTGACCAACTTTGATTTGTCCAACATCAGCTTCGTCTACATCAACCTTAAGCTCCATTTTAGTTAAATCTTCAGCCAGCGTAAATAGCACCGGTGCTTGTAGAGTAGCTGCAACTGTTTGACCGGGTTCAATACTTCGCGATAAAACGAGGCCATCAATAGGTGAGCGAATACTAGCTTTGCTGAGATTGGTAAGATCAGATTGTAAATTGGCTTTTGCTTGGGCAACACTTGCATGAGCACTGGCTTCATTAGCTTCAGCACGCTTTAAACTAGCAATGGCTGCATCCATTTCGCTTTTTGATGGTACTTTGCCACCGGATAACTCAAAAACCTTATTATAACGGTCAACAGTTGTACTTGCTTCTGTTACGGTGGCTTGCGCCAGTTTCACTTGCGCTTGTGCTACTACTAAACTCGCTTGAGATTTTTCTACTGTGTCTTTAAGTTTTGAGAGATCTAAATTAGCTAATACTTGACCTTTTTTAACAACATCGTTTTCGTCAACTAATACCTCGGTGACAATACCTGATAATTCACTACTAACTTCAACCATATTAATTGGTTGTAAGTTACCGGTAGTAGACACTCGGACAACAAGCTTGCCAATTGATACTGGTTTAGTTTTGTATTGCAGAGCTATAGGTGAATCATTGCTAAGAAAATATAATAATATTACTGCAACAATAATAGCAGCAATGATGGCAAATATTAGAAATCGGCGACCTGCAAAAAAACTTTTAGATTCACCAGAAAGAATATTATTTAAGGCAGCGTTTTCATCGCTATCATTTAAATTATGTAATTTTAGATTAGTCATCATGTTGATTCCTTCTCACGCCAACCACCACCAAGCGCTTTATATAAGCGAATGAGGGTTAAAATCTTTTCGATTCGCGCACTAGCGAGATTATCTTCAAGAGAGAGTAACGAGCGCTCAGTGTTAAGCACTGCTTGAAAATCAATCACTCCAGCTTTATAACGCTGCCATGCTAAATTGCTAGCATTTTGTGCGGCAGTAACGGCACGGGTTAAAGTTTCTGCTTTCTGGGTATTACGGACTAAAGCGACCAAAGTATTTTCGACCTCTTGTAAAGCATTTAAAATAGTTTGCTTATAAGTCAATAACGCTTGCTCACGTATAGCATCTTGCACTTTTACTTGAGCCCGCAAACGTCCACCATGAAATAAAGGTGCAGTAATACCTCCGATTAATGAATAGAAAAAACCATCACTATTGCCCAAACCACTAAGAGTTAACGCTTCAACCCCAATAGAACCTGAAAGTTTTAAAGAAGGGTATAATGCTGCGGTCGCGATACCTACTCGTGCAGTCGCAGCAGCAAGATTTCGTTCGGCTATTTTTATATCTGGACGTTGGCGTAAACTATCGGCAGGAATGCCAACCGCAATTTGATTAGGGATCTCAGGCAGTTCAGTAGCAGTATGTAACTGCTTGTGTAAGGTACCTGGGTTTTGGCCTAAGAGAAGATCGAGACTATGCTCAGCTTCAAGCAATTGTATTTCTAAAGTTGGCAGTTGTGCTCTGGTCTGCTCAACATTACTAGTGGCTTGTTCAACATCTTGAGTGTTGACTAAACCAGCCTCGGCACGAAATTTAGTTAACTGTAATGTCTGATTTTGGGTTTCTAAATTTTTACGTGCGATATCTACCCGTAATTTTAGAGATCTAATTTCATAATAGGTGCGTGCAACTTCTGCACACAGTGATATGCGAGTATTATCTAAAGCAGCATCAAAAGATTCTTGATCAGCGGTGACTGCTTCTACGCTTCGACGAGCGCCTCCGAAAATATCCATTTCCCAACTTGCATCAAAGCTAGCGCTATATTGATTAGTGGTCGATCCTAAAGTGGCGTTGGCTCTAGAATAACGACGTGCAGCAGAAGTTGAAACCGATGCTTGTGGCAGTAACTCGACAATAGCAGCTAAACGACTGGCGCGTGCTTGCTGCAGCCGTGCTTTTGCTTGCTGCAAATCAAGATTATCGTTTAAGGCCTGCTCGATTAATTGATTCAATAAAGAGTCATTAAAAAGTTGCCACCATTTATTTAAATCTGACTTGCTAGTCTGTTTAATCTTAGGTGCACTGTCTTGTTGCAGATTGTGCCATTGATTAGGCAAGCTGACTTGTGGGCGTTGATAATCAGGGCCGACTGCGCAAGCGCCAAGAAAAAAGCCGCAAACAAGTAATAATGTAGTTTTATGGGTGTTCATCTATTTAATATATCCAAGTGATCGCAAACGCTCGAATTCTTCGTCGGTAAAATCTGGTTTTACTGTCGTTGGTTGAGTGGGTGATTTAACTTCTGCTCTGTTTGTGCGGCTAGCAATTGCGTTTATTTTTGCTGGGCCTAATCCATCTAAGTCAATTAATTCGCTTATAACGCGACCAGGTAGTAAAGATGGTGGAGTAATACCAAGCAATCGTAAAACTGTTGGTGCCACATCATATTGGGTGAGCACTTTGTATTGACCTTTTTTTATATATGGACCGCTAGCAATAAAAACGCCATCTAATTTATGTTCACCATCAAACGGCACGTTTTTGAAATTAGCAGCAATTCCTGGTGATAATCCCCAACCATGGTCTGAAACCATTATAATAGTAGCGTTTGGGCCTGCAGCTTTTTCAATACGTGCAATTAAACCATCAACTAGTTCATATAAACCCTCAACAGCGTGACCGAAGCGACTTTTAAGCTCGACTGCTATAGCAGGATCGATATTATGAGCATTTAGTCGTGCTTGCAGTGTAGCTAGTGGCTCACGCATTATCCAAAAGCGATGTCCTATAGTGTCAATACCATCAAAATAAGTCATGACTAATTGTGTATTAGGATACTTAGCTAACAACGATTCAATGATTTTTGTATTGGTTTCAGCTGAAGCTATTGAGTAGCGAGTTGAATAAATATACCGATGTAAAACTTTTGCTTTTTTATAAATGCTAGAATGCGTCGGCGGAGCATCTAGTACACGTGCAAGTGTTTTAGCTGATACGCTTCGTGGATCAACAATAAGTGGCCGAATATCTTCAAATACAGCAGCAGGAAACACCTGATCGCGAGCGTAGCTTACAATACGGCCTTTAATGTTGCTGCGTTTTTTAGGATTGAGTGCCTGATAAGGTGAGACCATGACCCCTAAAAGAGATTCTGCCGGCCAAGTATTCAGCCATCCAACTACTAAGTTTTGCATTCCAGCATCGCTAGTAAATTGCCAAAGTGCTTCAGCGTGACGCATATCAGAGGTAACTAATTGTTGTTCTTTATGGCGTAGAGACGACGGCCAATATGGTGAGCCAGTTATAAAGTCATAGATGCCATGAATTTTTCGAGGCTGCCCGGTAGCAATAGTTGCCCAAAGCGCGGGAGAGCGCATAGGTTTTTCTGAAAGAAGTATTGCACGCGCGCTTTTATTAATTAAACGAGCTAAAGTTGGCAAACGGCCAGAATCAATCAGTGGGTTAAGCACCTGGTAGGTCATACCATCGATACCAATGATAACAACTCGTTTTGAGGCTAAATTATCTGCATAAGCAGAGATAGATGGCAGACAAACCAATAAAACTATGAAAATTAACTGCTGCCATCGATTTTTCATTTTTTACCTCATAGTTAAAAAACATATATTAAACCACTGACATTTTTAAAAAAAGTATGTTATAATTCGTTTTTTGTAAGTGGTACATGGTGTATTACAGGTAGTAGCAATAAGGTGTAACAATATTTCAAATATGATGACACCGCGATTACCATTACACAATTTTAATTTTAAAGTTTTTTCAGGAACAACCTGATTAAATGGTTATGTAGTCAATTATGTGATGAATAAAAGAAATTTTTATCTTGTGTGCGTTTTCACATTGAACAAGGGAAAAAACTTCCTTTAATGGCGCGCGCGCGAGATATAAAAAGGCAAGTCCAGGTTGGAGGTTTTTAAGTGTACGAAGATTTTAGTAAGTTGCGCAATATTGGTATTTCAGCGCACATTGATAGTGGTAAAACAACGCTAACTGAGCGTGTTTTATATTATACACAGCGTATTCATGCAATTCATGAAGTTAGAGGTAAAGATGGCGTTGGCGCTAAGATGGACTCGATGGAACTCGAGCGCGAGCGTGGCATTACCATCGCAAGTGCGGCAACCCATTGTGAATGGAAAGGGTATCACTTTAATATTATAGATACTCCAGGACACGTTGATTTTACCATTGAGGTTGAACGTTCATTAAGAGTGCTTGACGGCGCTATTTTAATTTTGTGTGCTGTCGCAGGCGTGCAAAGCCAATCTCTCACAGTTGATCGCCAAATGCGTCGCTATCGCGTACCACGCATTGCGTTTGTGAACAAATGCGATCGTACTGGTGCTAACCCTCTGCGGGTTCATGATCAGTTACGTGATAAGCTTGGTCATAATCCGGTGCTATTACAGCTACCAATTGGTATCGCTGAAAATTTCGAAGGTATTATTGACCTTATCGAGATGAAAGCTTACCGCTTTCTTGGGGATAACGGCGAGGATATTCAAGAAGGACCAATCCCCGAAGAAATGGTTGCTGATGCAAAGAAAGCACGCGAAGAGATGCTTGATGCGGCTTCAATGTTTTCAGATGAATTGACCGAAGCTATTCTTGAAGACAGCGTAACTTCTGAATTAATTCATCAAGCTATTCGCAAAGGTACTATTGAATTTAAGCTGACTCCAGTGTTGATGGGTTCGGCATATAAGAATAAAGCGGTGCAAAAGTTACTCGATGCTGTAACTTACTACCTGCCCGATCCCACTGAAGTTACAAATGAAGCTGTTGATCTTGAGCGTGATGAAGAGAAAGTTATTTTAGATATCGACATTAATAAGCCCACAGTGGCCTTAGCATTCAAGCTTGAAGATGGTCGCTACGGGCAGCTAACTTATTTGCGAGTTTATCAAGGCGCAATCAAGCGTGATGATTTCATCACTAATATACGTACCGGCAAAAAGCATAAAGTTGGACGCTTAGTACGAATGCATTCTGATGAGATGGAAGATATCAATGCAGCAGGGGCCGGTGATATTGTTGCAATGTTTGGTATTGAGTGTAATTCAGGCGATACTTTCACTGACGGCAAATTAAAAGTTGCCATGACTTCAATGCATGTGCCTGAGCCGGTTATTTCGTTGTCGATTAAACCGATTGATAACAAGAGCGAAGTAAATATGGCAAAAGCTTTGCGTCGCTTCACTCGTGAAGATCCAACCTTCCGTGTTGGTGTCGATGAAGAATCAGGTGAGACAATTATTCGTGGTATGGGCGAATTACATCTCGATGTTTATGTCGAGCGTATGAAACGTGAATATAGCGCCACTGTCGAAGTATCTCCACCGCAGGTGGCTTATCGTGAGACTATCTCACAGCAAGCTCAATTCGATTATACTCATCGTAAGCAATCAGGTGGTGCTGGCCAATATGGTCGTGTCGCTGGTTATATTGAACCTAATGCCGATGCTGAATTTGAGTATGTTGATGATATTACTGGTGGTGCCATTCCGCGTCAATACATTAGTTCAGTTGAAAAGGGCTTTCGCTCAATGTTGGCCAAGGGTGATAAACTTGGCTTTCCGGTAGTGAATATTCGTGTTTGCGTTAACGATGGCGCTAGCCATGCGGTCGATTCTTCAGATATTGCGTTTCAAGAGGCAGCCCGTGGTGCATGGCGGTCAGTTTACGAAAAAGCCAAACCCAAGATTCTTGAACCGATAATGCGGGTTGTCGTTGAAAGCCCAACGGATTACTCTGGTGCAGTTTTGGCTACTTTAATGCAAAGACGTGCCATGATTATTGGTTCGCAAGAAGATTCTGGCATGGCTCGCATTGAAGCTGAAGTGCCTTTAGCCGAAATGTTTGGTTATTCGACCACGCTGCGTTCTTCTACCCAAGGTAAGGCGGAGTTCACCATGGAATTTGCGCGTTATCTTCAAGTACCACAGAATATCGCCGATGATTTAATCGAGAAGGCGCAAGAAAAACTTAAAGCGTAAAAAGCGCTAAGAAAAATAACAGGAGCAAGTTATAATGTATCGCAAAGAAGTAAATGCACATAGCCCATTGCGAATTCTCGAAAAGTCGATTCACGGTGGTTTAGGTAAAGGCAATTTAGGTTTAGTTTTGGCTCGTCATGGTGTTGGTAAAACTCCAGCGCTTGTGCAAATCGGGCTAGATGATCTAATGCGTGAACGTGATGTTTTGCATGTTGCCTTAGATCAAACAATTAAACATGTAATGGCATTTTACGAGGCGTTGTTTGATGAAATGGCGCATGAAGAGTCACTTGTCGATGCTAATGAAGTTCGTGATGCGGTAATGCGTCGTCGAGCTATTAAATCATTTGCTTTAGGTAAATATTTTACCCCTGAACAACTTGAATCAGCTTTAGATTTTGCCACTAACTATGTTGGCATTAAACCTGCTGCAATTTTAATTGATGGTTATAACTGGTCTCATCAGAACTTAGCTAATGACATTGCTGCATTTAAAGTAATCGCCAAACGTATAAATGCCGAGTTGTGGATGACCATGACTACCCCACGTGGTTATGTTGGTGGTCCTGGTCAACCATTACCTTTATTAATAGGCGATGTGAAAGATCTGGTTGATTGCGCAATTTTTCTCGAACCAAACGGCAGCAATATTAGTCTGCGATTGATTAAAGATCACGATAACCTCGAGGTTGCACAGGTACAGCTCGAGATGCATCCTGATACTATGCGCTTTGTTGAAATTCCGGTTAAGCGTGAAACTAAAGTACCAGTTGAGAGTCACACATTATTATCAGGTGGCGCAGTTGGTGCGGAGGTTGAGTTTGGGATTTGTGCTGAACGTGCTGGTATTGCCGAAGAAACTTTTTCATTTGCTGGTCGCAAGAGTGAGCGCACTCGTGGTCTTGTTGAACTTTGTGAAGAAGAATTACGCTTGGGTGATGTAAGTGATGCTTATCTTAAAAAGTATATGCATCGTACTTATCCAGCGACACCACTGTTTCGTAAAGTACTACAATCAATATGGCATCAAGTTAGCACTGCTGGCGAAGTCTTTTCTGTTGGTTTAATCAACGAAGATAACACAGTAAAAGGCGGTACTGGATGGGCCGTTGAGCTAGCTAAACATTGGCATAAGCCAGTTTTTGTATTTGATCAAAGCAAGTCATGCTGGTTTACCTGGCAAGATAGCGTTTGGAAACAAATCGATCCACCAACTATAACCAAGAGTCGTTTTACTGGCACTGGTACACGTTTTCTTGAACCATCTGGCAGAGATGCTATTAATAGTCTTTTTACGCGTTCTTTTGAAAATAAACGTTAAGCAAGATAGCTTACGCATATTAAAGCTATTAATGCCAAGAAGACTATCGAAGAAAATATTGCTTCGAGTTAAAGGCCATAAGGCACCTCAGGGATTATTGGCAGTATTATTTTAATTATTTGGCTGGAGTAAGAGCTACTCTGTGCAAAAAACTGAGAATATTGACCCCTAGAAACCTCATAATTCAATTTCTTCAATATCAGCCATTTTCATCAATGCATGTAGTAAACCTGTCTTTATATCTTTATTGCCGTGAACAGGCACAGATAATCGCGTAGTATTACCTCGCTTTATATAAATGTGGTGACTTTCGGTAACACGTGCACACTGCCAACCTTTTATCTCAAGTAACTTGCAGAATTTTTTTCCTGATACGCTTTTCAAACGGCAAGCTCCATTATAGTATCTTTGGGTGTTATCTTGCTTTGATCAATATCTATCGATAAGCATCCCTCTATTGCATCGTAGAGGTTTTCAATTAATTCTTTATAAGAATCACCTTGAGTCATACAACCAGGTATAGAGGGTACTTCTGCCCAGAATCCACCTTCTTCAGCTTCGTGTATCACAACTTTTAATTTCATGATGTAAAACTCCTTTTAATTATTAAAAATATATCCTTTTGCCTAATATTTTATTTAATTTTATCCTTAATTATACAACAAATGTTTAAATTTTTCTTAAAATATATTGGCGGAAATGTAAAATGTTTGTCATTTCGACCGTAGGGAGAAATTTTATATTTTCAATATACAGGGAGAGATCCCTCGCTACGCTCGAGATAATGACATCCCCCTTTGAGACTACAAGTCAGCGCCTTAAAGAGTAATTGTAGCGGGAGTTTTTTATAGATCTACATGAGCGCCAATTTCAACAACGCTATTCGGGGGAATGTGAAAGAAAGCGGTAGCACGTTCTGATAAACGAGCCATAGCAGTAAATAAACGTTTTCGCCAACGACGCATGCCTTTGTTATTGTCAGCAAGCAAGATTTCGCGACCAAAGAAATAGGTGACATAATGCATATCGACCCCAGGCAAATTAGCGCTTGCCAAGAGTTTTGGAATATTAGGCTCTTCTGTAAAACCATATCTAGCTTCTAAACGTGAAAAGCCTTCACCTAGTTCTTGGGTAATAATACGCTCTGTTTCAGTAACTTTTGCTTCCTCAACTGTTTGCACGGTTAACAAGACATTTTGTTGATGCACTACTCGATTATGTTCAAAATTGCGAATCAGCGCTGGTGGCATTCCTGCGGCCGTTGCTGTCATAAAAACCGCAGTGCCTGGCACCCGTGCAGGACGTTCAAGACGCATTAATTCATGAAAGTCAGAGACATTGACCATTCCTTCACGCAATCTAGCGCCAAGTAAGTTTCGTCCCTTTTTCCAAGTAGTCATCAACAATAATAATAATATGGCAATTGCTATAGGCACCCAACCGCCATGGGGGATTTTTAAACTGCTAGCAAAGAAAAAGATAAGACCTGGAACAAGCAAAAAAATAGTAATTATTGAAGCTATACTTAATTTCCATTTCCAAACACGCCAAGTGACAACAAAAGCTAATAATGTAGTAATAACCATTGTTCCGGTTACGGCAATGCCATAAGCACCTGCCAAACTTGCAGAAGACGCAAACGCGATTACTAATGTTGAAGTGGCAAGAAAGAGTATCCAGTTAGCCGCAGGTACATATATTTGCCCACGCTGGCTGCCCGAAGTGTGGCGGAAATTGATTCGAGGCCAATAACCTAACATACTAGCCTGCAGCGTAAGTGAGTAAACACCAGAGATTAAGGCTTGCGATGCAATCACTGTTGCTGCTGAAGCTAATACTACCATGGGCAAGCGTAAATTCGTTGGAAATAGATAATAAAAGGGATTTACAGCAGCGTTAGGGTCGCCTAAAAGCAAAGCCCCTTGACCAAGATAGTTTAGTATTAATGCTGGCTTTACTAAAGAGAACCAAGTTAAATGAATGGGTTTACGCCCGAAATGACCCATATCGGTATATAGTGCTTCAGCTCCAGTAAGTGCTAAAACAATAGCACCAAGTACCACAAAACTACCAGAATGCCCGGTTACAAAGAATTTAATAGCATAGATTGGATTAAGCGCTAAAAGCACCTGTGGTTGATGAACTATACCTACAATTCCGGCGCTCCCAATAGCAAAAAACCATAAGAGGGTTATAGGGCCAAAAATCGAACCAACCTTACCGGTGCCGCGATACTGTACTGCAAATAAAACAGCAAGAATTAGTAATGTAATTGGGACAATATAGTGACTTAATCCTGGTGCGGTAACCTCTAAACCTTCGACCGCGCTTAATACGGAAATAGCCGGGGTTATGGCACCATCACCATAAAGTAGAGCAGCACCAGCTAATCCTAATGCAATTATCCCAGTTTTAAGCCATGATTTATTACGTACTTTTGATAGCGCCAAGGCCATAAGAGCAAGAATGCCCCCTTCACCACGATTATCGGCGCGAAGAATATAAATTACATATTTACCAGAAACAATTATGGTTAAT
Source organism: Deltaproteobacteria bacterium (assembly GCA_016931625.1). Classification (NCBI taxonomy): domain Bacteria; kingdom Pseudomonadati; phylum Myxococcota; class Myxococcia; species Deltaproteobacteria bacterium. The sequence goes on from JAFGEK010000150.1 coordinate 18,268, forward strand.
GACCAAATCAGAACCGAAAGTACCCCTAAAACATTTTCAGTTGTAGGAGCCATTGCCGAGTGACCACTAAAACATTCGCGTATTGCATACAATGGGCTAGTGCCAATATCACCATAAACCACACCCAAAGAAGCTAATGAAAGGGCTGCTAATTCTCGACCACGAGGATTTGAGCTATGGGACGAGTCGCCTGGCTCTGAGTGGGCAGCTATATCAGATGATTCATCCATGCCCCCGCTTTACTTCTATATAGTCCATTAGACAATCCTTATGCGCTAAAAAGAGTAAGAGATAACTAAACTCTGGGTATAGAATTCTCAGTTTTAATTCTCAAAATTACAATAATTATTAGTAATTTTTGGTGTCTGGCACCATGTAAGCACCATGTAAATTATTGAGATATAAGATAAAAATCTACAGGGAGTGACATTAAGATAAAAGGTACAAATTATGCATAATATTCTAATAAGGAGTTTATTGATGGTTCAGTCTATCCAGAATTTCGATAAACAGAGACGCTACCCAAGATTTTCGATATCAGTTGCGGGCTTGCTGAGGGGTGAAGATGGAGTATCTAAACCCTGCATGGTAGAAAATATATCAGCAAATGGTGCATTTATTTGCGATGCGCCGTTATTGCATATTGGCGAAGAAATTCAATTAGTTATGCGTTTGCCAGACCAATTACCCTTTGTGCTTAATGGTACAATCGTTCGTCAAGGCCAACCTGAGAATACCTATGGAATAATGTTTAAAGGTGAAACAACTCATGTTATTGATTCTGAAGCAGCAACATTGTGGGCTTTATCCGAGATGTCTCATAGTTTAAACAATGCCTTAATAATAAGTGAATCTATCGATACATGCCGCATTTTAGTGCATGATTTATATAAATTTTATTGTTCGGCAGTGGCGGTTACAACACTGCTAGATGCAATTGAATGGTTACTTGCAAGTGGTAGTAGTCTTACTATGGTTTTTGCAACAATTTCAAAACCTACTAGCAGTGAAAATGGATTGTTTGAGTTTATTGCTGAAGAATATCCACATGTAAAAAAAGTACTTTTGCTTAAAAATGATGTTTCAATCAATTCTTATGAAAAAGCACCTTATGATATAACAATGTCTCAACCATGGACCCAGCAACAACTTTCGCAAATTTTAAGTATATAACGCAGTGTTTAATTAAGCATGTTTAATTTGATAAATAAAAACCATTAGTGCATAGAATAATCTACAATAATTGATATGAAGCGTATTATTAGGGACACCCTCTAATTTAATATTCAAGAAAACGCATAAGCACCATGTAGATAGAGATTATCAACGTGTCTTCTAACCAACGCATAGATCGCTATGAACTTTTAGGTCTCCTCGGACATGGTGGAACTGGCCGTGTGTATAATGCTTGGGATACCAAACTTGAGCGTGAAGTTGCTTTAAAAGTAGTGATGCAAGTCGCAGATAAGAAAATTCGCGAGCGTTTTCATCGTGAGGTTTGTGCTATTGCAGCTTTACGTCACCCAAACATTATTGAAATCTATGATTATTCAGGTGTGTATACAGAGCCTCTGTATTATGTAATGGAACGTCTTCATGGTGAAGACTTATTTATTTTATTACAAAATAACGGTCCTCTACCAGAACCAGCAACAGCCGTTATCGGCTATGAATTGTGTTTAGCACTATCATATATGCATGACATTGGTATTATTCATCGTGACCTTAAGCCTGAAAATGTATTTATTAATAAAGATGGTAGGGTAGTACTTACAGATTTTGGTATCGTAAAAGCAGTTCGAGACAATTCAGTGGTTAGTCAATCGGCTGATAACACTGATATCGTTGGCACTCCTGGTTTTATGTCGCCTGAATTATTACGCAGTAAGGCTTTAGGTGCATTTACTGATATTTTTGCACTTGGTGCTTGTCTTTATAATATAGTTACCGGCGAGCTACCTTTCGCTGCTGCAACACCTCTTGAGCTACATGATAATATCCAACGTGGTGTGGTTCCTGACATACGTGACTATAATCCACAGGTAAGTGATATTTTATGGGATTGCCTGCGTCGTTGTTTAGCCGCTCGCCCAAAAGAGCGACCCAAAATTTCAGCAGTACGCAAGCAGCTCAAAATTGTATTAGATTCATACGGAGTTGGTGATATTCGCGAAGAACTTGCAAATTATATGCGTAACGCGGGTGTGTATGCTGAGTCTGCAAGACAAAGAGCCGCTAGGCGTATACTGGGAGAACTCGCCGTTGCAGAAGAGGCTGAAGACAGTGGGCATGTGACTGCATTACGCAAACGATTAGAAAAAGTAGATCCCGATGGGCAACAAAGTTCGCATATGTCGGACTTTATTGAAGCTGCCCGTAATCGACCACATGGTTGGGAATCGCGGCGGCACCGTCATCGACATATCTTGTTATCAATAAGCATAATAATGCTGCTAATTAGTAGTGTAGCGCTGGCTTTATCTGGCAAATGGCGTATCATTTTAGCGCGTCTACATGGAACTTATAATTCTGATCAATTGCATGAAAACAATAGTAATACTGATGTTGAGGTTTCCATTACGCCAATAAGAGATGGAGTACTAAAATTTAGAATCAATGCCAAAGCTAAGGTTTTAGTAGACGGCCAACTGGTAAAAAAGCAAGAATTACATAACAAAAAAGTTTCCCCAGGGCATCATCATATTGAAGTCATTGGGGCGCATAAAAATTTAGTTACTGAAGTTAAAATAATTAGTGGTAGACAAATTTGGATTAATGCTGATCTTAAACGTGGTGTTATTACTGTTGAATAGTTTTATTCAATAATAGCAAATTCTGTATTAACACTGTAGCTAATGGTGAAAGTAGAGTTATCAACGCCACCACCTAAATTGATACGATTTAAACGCGTTAGGTTTAGGCGATAGTCACCAGTCTCGGTTAATTGTGACATTGATATATCGTCATTAAAACCAGAATCATCTTTAGAATTAACCTCAGGACCATGGCGAAGACTAATTTCTACTTCGTCAGCTCTAATACCATCTTCGGTAGACCATTCGACTTTAAATTTGTTTCCTAAACGTGATCGGCGAATAGCTCCTGCTTTTGGATAGTCAATTACATGTGGACCAGGGCCTTCAAGTTTTGCAGATAATTCATTGTCGCCAGATCGTACATGCAGGCGCAGGCGACGACGATAATTTTCAATATTTATGTAGTAAAGACCGTTATTTTGATGCGGAATACTATAACGTTGTCCGTTTTTACCATCAGTAATTTCAACAGTTGCATCGGTAATTTCAGTTCCATCCCGATCAGCAACACTAACAGTCACATTTGTTTGATTTCCACCACTGACAGCATATTGAGCACGAGCTTGTACTAATAGTGTGCGAGTCCCACTACCGCTATCAGTATAGCCGCATGCAATACAGGTAAAAGGTATAAACCAAAACAGCCGACATAGTTTAGTTTGCATTATAAAATAATTAAGTAAAGAATAGTAGACCGATTCCGCCTACTACTGAGTTGTTATCGCTAGCATTGAAAATTAACCAACGCTGCACATCTATATAAATATGGATAGCCATATCGCGCTTAATAATTAGTTCAAAACCTGGTTGTAAGTGCACCCCGCCAACATTAGGATGAGCAAGAAATATATCTTGGTTATTCGCACCGCCACAAAGTGTCGCATCAGCTGAACAAGAATTGGAGGCATCGCTACTAAAACTCATTAGTCGCATATATGAGAGGGTGCCTTGTAAGTATGGGCGAACACGATCAGTTAAAAATATATAACGCACACCTACTTGGCCTTCGATACCCAAAATGGTGCCCATACTTTTATTAGCAGCGGCGTCAAATACTTCATCTAAACTACCTGCAGTGTTGCCACTAGGAAATTGCAAAAAGCCAACATTAATACGACCAGTAAACCAAAAGTGATCGTCGTCAAGTTTAAAATTTGATTCACCACCAACACGGATACCGCCTTGCAGACGCAGTGGCATACTATCATTAGAGTTATAATAGGTTTTAGTTGATGGATCTACAGCACTTGGCTTGGTGATAAGCCAGTAGCCTGCATCAAGGCCAAAAGAAGAATTTTTATATTGTGCCAAAGCCAAATTCGGCAATAAAACAATCAAACTGAGTATTAAATTTAATAATTGTCGTTGCATTACTTTTTGCTAAACCTAGCGACACAAAAAGTCAAACATTAACGGGGTGGTTGACGAACTAAGGTGATTTGGTCACGATCTGATGATTTTTGTTGGTAGCAGTTAATCTTGCCTAACATATTATTTAATAGGAAGTTTCTCACTTAGAGACAAAAAAGCATAAAAATCAGGACAAACCGAGATTGACAGGGCCCCAAGCCTAGACCTACAACAAAATAATTACACATCTTAAGTACGTCAATGGTGTTGCTATGAGAATGTTCTATTTCATATGTCATAAAGTTAAGCTGATTATCAATTTTTACCGGCGGCCAGTTCGCCTACTCGGAACTATAGCATTATTGTTCACTCCAACGGCATGTGCTTTTTGTGTGCAGAACGTTATTCCGAAAGAAGCTATAGATAACGCCAGTTTTTGTTCTCAATATGTTACTGAAGGCAAGTTAGCCGAAGCAGAAGCTCGTGCTAAACTCGCAATTGAATTTGCACCAAAATATGCTGAAGCATGGAATTGCCGTGGATTAGTTGAATATCACCGCGGGCATCTTGAACTTGCAGTTCAGTATTTTAAGCGTGCTTTAGCATACCGCAATGATTTTGCTGAAGCGCATAATAACGTTGGCGCAGTAATGATGAATGAAATGCGCGAATATGGTCAGGCTGAAGAAGAATTTCGTGTGGCTCTTGAAATCGATCCTGGCTATGTGAATGCACGAGTAAACCTTGGTTTAACTTTATTGTATCAAGAACGCTATGATGAAGCTCGTGATCAATATATGCGCTGCCTTGAATTACAGCCAAACGCCTGTGATTGTCGTATGGGGTTAGGCGTTTTGTCGTTAAATAAAAAAGATTGGGCTGATGCTCGTGCGCATTTTGAAAAACTAATACAAATTTGCCCAGATGATCCGCATGGATTTTACAATCTTGGTTATTCCCAACTGCAATTAAGTCGTTGTCAAGATGCTTATAATAGCTTTGTTTCGGCACTAGCTATTAAACCTGATTATCTTGAGGCACGTAAAAATTTGACTGCGGCAATGGACTGTTTGGGCAAACAAGATAGTGCAATCGATCGTTTACTGAAAAAAATTCGTGATAATCCAGGCGATCCTGAATTGCACTATAAGCTCGGTACAATTTGGGAAGATAAAAAACAGTATGACGCAGCGCGTAGTGAGTATTTCAATGTTTTGCGTCTGAAACCAGATTATAAAATTGTATATTATCGCTTAGCACGATTATTTGATCGAAATTATCAGAAAGAAGAGACAATTAGTTACTGCCAAAAGTTTGTAGATTTGCTACGAGATGAACCGCTAGCGGCTGAAAAAGCTTGGTGCATTAAACGAGTTCAATCACTGCATTTCGGTACGCTTAATAATTAATAGACAATCATTGAGGCTTTGGCATTAAGTGATTAGATTAACCGCGCTTATTGAAATGGACGGCCAATCACCTCGTGCCTTAACTCACGAGTCATCAGCGCATTCGATTATTATTGGCCGTGATTCTTCAGCAGATTTTCAGATACCTTTATCAACAATTTCACGACAACATGCACGTATTAGTCTTACCGATGATTTATATATTATTGAAGATCTGGGTTCGACACATGGAACTATGCTAAATGGCAAGCGTGTTGAAAAAGGTGAAAAAAAAATAATGCACAGTGGCGATTTAATTGAGCTCACTCGTGCTAGAATTACCGCCACCATAGAAGAGATCGAAAAACCACAAGAACCTGAGCAAGATCAAGGTACACAATCTATAGCTTCAAAAGCAGTTCAAGGTATTTTAAGTATGCTCGGAGACGAGCAAAGCGAACGACCATATTTGCGAATTCTTTCCGGGCCGGATGAAGGTGCTCGTTTTGTACTTGCTGGTACTGTAACCACTTGGACAATAGGTCGTTCAAAAGAATGTGAATTTGTTATCGATGATCCAAACGTTTCGCGTCGTCATGCTGAAATAAAAAAAGATTGGAGTGGTTACAGCATCATTGATCTCGGCTCTAAAAATGGTGTGGTTATTAACGAAAAACTGATTCAAAAACCACGCCGGCTTAAAGATAAAGATGAAATCATTATTGGACCAGTAAAGTTAATATTCATTGATCCAGATGCTGGCTTGCTTGATGCATTAAAAGATGTTCCGGGGTTTGAGATTAACGATTCTATGATGACTGACGATGACCCGCCACATATTGGAGCTCCAACTGAAACAGAACAAAGTAGCGAAGCTGAGGGTGAGGAAGTAGTTAATGCTGAATCTTCTGAAGATAATGTTTCAAATGAGGCAAAAGCAGAAGGTGAAGGTGAAAACGTTGATGGCTCAGAAGCAACCGAAGGGGAAGTTATTCAAGATTTTTCTGAACAATCAGATAGTTTAGAAGATGCATTTGCGAGTAATCCTGATCTTTCATCAATGATTGATCCTGAACTATTACAGTCGAATAAGAGCAAATTTCCTACTGAGTGGCTTATTATTGGTTTTGGTGCGGTTTTACTAATAACTATTTTAGTGTTGCTGGTATTTTTAGTGTTTTAATTAACCACTCTTCTTAACAGTTTCGGTACGGACTATGGTTAGATAAACATATTAGACACTCTTTTCGAATAAGCTCACTTAAAATTCCTAATTTTCTGTTTTCTGTTCTTTAAATCTACATTTTTATGTAATGGCCGACTGTTGATCTTTAAGTAAGGCGAGTTTAAACTGGGCATTTAAAGAACTTAAGAATTTTTTTTAGTTCAGTAGGTAGCGGAGAAACAAAACGCAACATTTGTTTAGTACGGGGGTGTGAAAATGACAGTTCGGCTGCATGCAAAAAAGGACGATTGAGTTTCTGACCATCAAAAATGAGATTTTTTTGATTATTGTCTTTATAACGCTGGTCACCGACTATTGGATGGCCAATGGCAAGCATATGCGCACGTATCTGATGCTGCAATCCAGTGTGAATACGTATATTAAGTAGAGTTGCTGTTTGGTAACGACATAGTACAAAATAATCTGTGCTTGTAGGCATCGCATTTTGAGCATCTGATGCAACCATACGTGGCTGTCTAGCCGTAGCATTTATCTGGCGTTGCAATGGAATATTAATATTACCTATGTCATCAGCAATATTACCATAAACCAGAGATTGGTAATGTTTATCAATGGTATCGTTTTGCACAGCATTAGTTAGTATTCGTAGTACTGCCGCATTCTTTCCAACTACAAGTAATCCAGAAACATCGCGATCGAGTCGTTGTACTAGACCTGGTTTTAAACCTGGTTTTGTAGCGGTAGCGCCAAGATATAAAGAAACCCGAGCCATGACAGAATCTTGGTGATGTGAAGTACCAGAATGAACCGCAAGACCAGTAGGTTTTTCAATAATCAACAGGTCATCATCTTCGAAAATAATATTAGGCTTAGGTAATGACGTACTAGGCAGTGAAATTTCATTAACGACACCAGTAGGTAAAGTAATAGTATCGCCGATAGTTAGGCGAGTATTAGGTTTTTGTTTATGCCCGTTAACCCGAATTGTGCCACGGCGTAGCCATTTCATAATGGTGCCAAGTGATATACCTGGCAAAAATTGGCGAACTAGTGAATCGAGGCGACGACCGTGATTGTTTTCGTCAATAATGATGCGATCAGGCAGCAAACTTTAGATCGCCTTTGTAGTAGCTAGTTAGCTAACCTTTAATAGCAGGGCGAACGATAACATAACCGTTTTTAGGCCCAGGCACTGAACCGCGCAATAAAATAACGTTGTCTTCTTCGCGAATAGCAACCAGCTTGACGTTTTGGGTGGTAATTTTTTTATTGCCTTGATGACCAGGCATTTTGCGGCCTTTCATAACGCGACCAGGCCACTTACGATTACCGATAGAACCACCATGACGAAAATATTCGTGCGAACCATGGCTGGCGTTTGAGCCAGAAAAATTATAGCGCGCAAAAACACCTTGAAAACCAGCACCTTTGCTCGTGCCAGTGATATCAACATATTCGCCAGTTTTAAATTCGGCATCTTTTATGGTGATTTCTTGACCGACTTCGAATTTACCCGCGGTGGCATCGTCAACCCGCATTTCACGAATGTAAGAGCGCGCTTTTTCTTTACCACCAACTTTTTTGAGTGTGCCCTCTTCGGTTTTTGATACCTTACGCTCTAGTTTTTGTGCAAAACCAAGACGCAAAGCACTATAACCATCGCTACGACCGTTTTCGCCTTTGGCCTTGCTGCGTTTATTGAGTACTAAACAAGGGCCTAGTTCGATAACAGTGACACCGATTGAGGTACCGTCTTCAGCGAAGAAGCGGGTCATGCCGAGTTTTTTACCAAGTAAACCGAGTTTTCGCTCTTTGTGACAAGTCATTTGTAACTCCTAATGGTATCAGGACGCGCATTGGAGGCGAAACCCCATGGTAGGTCCTGGCCTGCTAAACAAACGCAGGCAAAGTAGGTGCGCTAGTTATGGCAAGTAGAGGTAAGATGTCAAGATCATGAGGAAAAAAGAATCGTAGTATTATCTCGTTAATCAAAATTATTCGAGGTAACGATTCATAAGGCGATTCAGGATAGGACTGCTAACTACCCGCAAACAAGTTTAGTAAGTAGTCAACAAATCGCACATGAACCTTTAGTTAGTAATTCTGCAAGTGAAAATGTTGATAAATTAATTTTTGGATTTGGGTTAGTGGGGTTAACCGCAGGAAGCGCTTATCTGTTATACTTGCTTTTAGCTGCAAATCCACCAGTGGGTGCTGCAGCAATATTAATTCTTTTAATCTATAGCGCCTATCAAAATAATAATACTAACGAGAAAAAATTATCTACATAATAAAAAAAGTAACACAAAATCCCATATCCGGTGTTCAAGCTAGTGACACGGCATTCATAGAGTGAATCGCCGTATTATCACTACTTGGAGAAATATTTATTATGGGTACATCAACCGGACTTATTGCCACTATTACCACATTACCGATTTTTCAGGCTGAATGGGTGTTATGGTTGCTATTGATATTATCATTATTTTCAGTAGCGGTAATGATTGAACGCCTGTGGTTTTATCGCCGCCATCGTATTAATATTGATGAGATAAGAGATGAATTTAGCAATGCTCTGACTAAGGGCGATTATGCGGGTGCTGCAGCAGTATTACGCTCACGTGATAGCTTAGAAACGAATATCGTTTTATTTGGTTTGCGCGAACATGACAAAGGCCCTGATGCAGTAGAAGAATTATTATCAGGAGCCACCCCTAAAGAGCGTGAACGCTATGAGAAACGCCTTAATTTTTTAGCAACTATTGCATCTAATGCACCCTTTATTGGTCTATTCGGCACCGTACTAGGTATAATTCGTGCCTTTCATGATTTATCTACCAACATGGCAGAAGCTTCAAACATGGTGATGGCAGGTATTGCCGAGGCATTAATCGCAACGGCTGTAGGTTTGCTTGTGGCTATCCCAGCGGTAATTGCATTTAATGTATTTAAGGCAAAAGTAAAGAACGCTGCGAATAACGCCAATCTATTGTCTCGCGTGCTTTTATCCCAGCTTAAATCTGAATAGTTGATTAAATAGTTAGTAGTTGCCGGTTTTTTTACAAGGAGTCATACATGGCCGCTTTAGATACTAATGTTGATAATGATGAGCCTATCGCCAGTATAAATATCATACCATTTGTTGATATAGTTTTGGTGTTGCTAATAATTTTTATGCTTACCTCAGCTGCGATTATTAAGGCGAGCTTTGAAGTTAAACTGCCGCGAGCAGCGGCCGCAGGTGAAGCTATTACTTCGACATTAAATGTAGTTGTTACTTCAGAGTCCAAACTATTTTTAAATGGTGATGAAACCGATATTGAAAATCTTGCCCAAGAAGTTCGCCAACAAGCACAAAACAATCCAGAGTTACAAGCGGTGATTGCTGCTGATCAAGGCTGTGCTTACGGCAAGGTGATTAACGTAATCGATATTGTTAAGCAAGGTGGAGTAAAAGCGTTTGCGCTCAACGTCGAGCGAAAGCATAGCGGCGGTGCTAACAACAATTAATGCAAGCATATAAAAAATAATATTGGAGGTGAAGTTATGACACACAATACAAGCATGCAAGCATTGAACGTTGTGCCGATACTTATTAAATCAACAAGAAGAAATCGTAATATTGAACTACGCCATTTACGACGTCGTCGTGTACAAAATAAAGTCAAACATGCAATTAGCGAAGAAGTTCGTAATTTTGATCCATTACGTCGTCGGCAAAATAGTAAGGCTGCAAAAGTAGCAAGTTTAATAGTATTAATTGCTGGCGGCATTGTAGCGCATGTTGCTTTGTTGGCCGTGGCATTTGCAGTAGCGGGTGTAATTGGCAATTATAAAACACCACAAATCGAGCGTGAGCATATAATTATACAATCTATTGATAAGAATAAAGATCCATTAGAAACATTAGAAAAGCCAAAAATGGATAAACCACTAACTCGTTTGAAAGCAAAACCAAAACCCCAAGTCAAGAAAGTTGAACCAGTAAAGCAGCAAGAGCCACCACCTGATCCTATTAATGAACCTAAAACACCAACGCCGCCACCTAGAGCAGCACCACGTCGTATTGTTGGTTTGAGCATGGAGTCAACAGTTGCCGGGAGTGGAGGACCAAGTTTTGCAGTTGGTAATACACGTATGGGCACAACAGCAAAGCATGCTGAAGATCCAAATAGTGTTTCTAAGCTGCCTGCGCAAAAGAACCGTGTTTCAATGCGTATAGCAAAAGCGGGAGTAACTATTAAGCCACCTAAAAAAATAAAAGAAACTAAACCATCTTATCCACCAGTTTTAAAAGCTCAGGGTATCGAGGGTGATGTAGTACTGCGTATCAATATTGATGCCAATGGGCGAGTCACTCAGGTCAAAATTATTAAAAGCTCTGGATTCGATGAGTTTGATAAGGCTGCTGTTAAGGCCGCAAAGATAGATAGTTGGGCTGCTGCTACTTATGAAGGTGAGCCGGTAGCTGACGTAATCACTTATACAGTACGTTTTAGACTTACTGATGCATGAGGTTATAAATGCAGATAAAATTGCTACTAAGTATATTGGTGTGTGCTAGTCTTTATGGTTGCACTAGTGATTTTGATAAATACAATTTTTTACAAGGCCCGCGACTATTGGCAATTCGTGCTGAGCCATCAACTGTAGCTATTGGTGAGAGCACGATAATAGATACACTTATTTATGCGCCAGAAGATGCCAATATTAGCTATAGTTGGTCTTGGTGTCCGCTGCGAGCTGGGCCTACGCAGAGCTGGCAATGCTCAACTTCGCAAGAACAACTAAATAGTTTATTGATATCGTTTGGCTATGAAGGTGAACCATTAGGCTATAGTTTGGGCAATACACCAACTATTACATTTAATCACATGTTAGCGCCAGAAATGTTGGCACAGTTGTGTATGAATCCTGGTGATATGTTGGCGAACACGGCAATGCCAAATTGTGACCAAGGATATCCGATATCTATTGAATTGAATGTGGATATTGATGGTCATCAAATTCGTGCATTTAAAGAAGTAAATCTAGCATTATCACAAGATGGTCCGGTAAACACTAATCCCCGTATTGATGGCGTTAGTTTTGGTATTAAAAACACTCCTCATGATGAGGCAATCGCAGTGGATGAAAACGACGTGCCAGCCTTGCGAGAAGATACTAAATATAAATTATACGCAGATGTGCCTGAAGAAAGCTCTGAAATGTTTATACGAAGCTTTACTGCTAGCGGTAAGGATCCTTACCTTTCAAAAGAAGGGCTAATTCTTACCTGGTTTATTGGAGTTGGCGAAACAAAATTTATGCGCACCAACTTTGTTGAGAATGAATTAGGATATGATGTTTTAACCGCTAACGAGTGGGAAATACCGCCAGCAAGTGAAATAAAATCAAGCATTATTCCTCTATATCTAGTGCTTCGCGATGAGCGTGGTGGAGTAGGCTGGCTGCAACGTTCATTCACAGTTGAGCAATAAGAAAGGTTTAATATACGATGAGAAACATTAAGTATAAAAGAGCAAATGTTTGGTTTGTTTTTGTTGTAGCTATAGCTTGTACAACTAATAGTATGGCGCAAACATCAGAAGAGATTAATACAAAAGAAACCTCAGAAATTGCAACTGAACAAAATGATAAAGCATTAACCGAAAAAAATGAAGATAAGATAGTTGAATCTGACGAGTCTAATCTTGAAGGACCGATTAAGCCAGAAGAAACTGCAGCTGCGAATAATGCAACGGTAGACAATGAAGCAGAAATAACTAAATTACCAGTACAAATAAAATACTTTGAAGCCAAATATCCTGAAAAGGCATTAGCAGAAAAAATAGAGGCAGTAGTTTTGTTAGATCTTGAAATAGATAAAAATGGGAAGGTTACAAAGGTTGAGGTAGTACAGCCAACAGAATATATTGGTTATGGATTTGAAGAAGCAGCAATAGAAGCTGCCAAGCAATTTGAATTTGAACCTGCGCAGGTAGGTGAAGAACCAATTGCTGTACGTATCACTTATAAGTATGGCTTTACTTTAGCAGTGCCAGAAGAAGTAAAACAAATAGAAAAAGAGCCTGTAGCTAATTTTACAGGAAAATTAGTAGAACGTGGCAAGCGAACCCCTCTTGCCGGTATTAGAGTAATGGTACGTCCGAGTAAGCTAGATACAGGCTTTGAGACGATGAGTAATAAAGAAGGTCGTTTTGAGTTTTTTGATTTGCCAGTGGGAGAATTAATAATAATTATTGAAGCAGAAGGTTATTATCCTTTGCAAACTAGTGAAAATATTGTGGCAGGTGAAAAACTTGAAGTTAAATATTATATTGAACGCACTAGTGATAACCCATACGATGTTTTTGTTGCAGCAAAACGTCCACGCAAAGAAGTCGTACGTCAAACTATTACTGCCCATGAAATCGATAGAGTACCTGGTACCTTTGGTGACCCCATAAGTGTGGTAAAAAGTTTACCTAGCGTAGCGCGAATGCCTTATGGATTAGGAATTATTATTTCACGTGGGGCATCGTATGAAGATTCGCGTGCTGCTATAGGTGGTATTGAAGTACCAATGATATTTCATTTTTTCGCATTGCGTAGTGTTCTGCCAACTAATTTGATTGATAGTCTTGATTTTTATCCTGGCAATTTCCCAGTTTATTATGGTCGTGGTATTGGTGGAGTAATTGATATTAAATTAACAGATGTAAAACCCGAAAGAACTCATGGTTATCTTGAGTTAAATTTAGCAGACGCTAGTAGTTATGTTGAAACACCTATTAGTGATAATGGTACCCTAGTATTGGGTTTGCGACGCAGCTATATTGATGCTGTACTTGATTTTATGATACCAGATGATGCTACTACGACATTTTCAACTGCTCCACGCTATTATGATTGGCAATTAGCTTATAATTTTCGACCATCGCCAGCACATAAATTCTCAGCATTTATTTTTAGCTCAGATGACAGTATGAAAGTAATTTCTAAAACTCCAAGTGATGATATGGACCCAGCAGCGATGAGTGGTCGTGCGGGTTTTGACAGTCGCTTTTATCGGGGAATTTTACGTTATGATTATAAGCCTGATGCTACTATAGATAATGAATTGCAATTAGCGATAGGTAAAGATATTAATAAAATGTATCAAGGCGAACAGTTTCGTTATGATATTGATGTGATAACTATTCAGTTGCGAGAGAGATTGCGATTGATTTGTAATGATAATCTAGCAGCAAGCATTGGTGTAGATTACCAGATAGTACAAATTAATGGTTCAGTAAGATCTGCAGGCGGCGGACCACTACAAGAAGGCGATCCAATGTATTATTATAGTGGTGACACACCTCTTTCTACAAACTATAAAAATGACTGGCTACATAATCCAGCGCTGTTTGTTGAATTAGAATGGAAACCTGTAGATGATTTGCTCATAGTACCAGGGGTGCGGTTAGATTATTTCGATCAGCCAAATCAACTAACAGCGGACCCACGTTTAACAATTCGCTATAATATAACTGATAAAATAGTTGCTAAAGCAGCAAGCGGTATCTATCATCAGACCGCATCACCAGATCAAACTGATGAAGCTTATGGTAACCCTGATCTAAAAACTGAACGTTCAATTCATAATTCGGTCGGATTTGAATGGCAAGTGCTAGCAATGCTATCTATTGATGTAAACGGGTTTTATAATAAAATGGATAATCTTGCGGGGCGTGCGAGTGGTGTTGCTGAGCGTAACGGAAAAGTTGTACCAAAAATATATTCAAACGAAGCCAAAGGCCGCGCTTATGGTGTTGATTTAATGGTGCGAAAAGAATTATCGCATAATTTATTTGGCTGGGTTTCTTATACATTATCACGCTCAGAGCGTCTCGACCCCGGTGCTAAGACGTATAGATTATTTGATATTGATCAGACGCATATTTTAACTTTGGTTGCTAGTTATAAATTACCAAGAAATTGGGAAATAGGTATTCGTTGGCAATATACTACAGGAATGACGTATATTCCCTTTAATAAAGGCGTTTTTGTAAGTGATGAAGATGCTTATAGACCAGTTGTTGGTGAAATAAACAATAAACGCTTAGGCGATTTTCATCAACTTGATGTGCGTATAGATAAACATTGGGTTTTTGATAAATGGTTGTTAAACGTATTTTTAGATTTACAAAACGCATATAATCGTACGAATCCAGAAATGATGTCAGATAATTATAATTATACTCAACATAAACCAACAGGTGGTTTGCCAATAATACCAGTTTTTGGCATTCGAGCTGAGATGTAGACTATTAGATGCTGCCTATTATTGCTGTGAATTATCATACCAGTAAGTAGATATAATATGTGGTGCAATAATAGCATCAGTTAGCAACGTGCAATAATCGCCACACTATATAGAAATCACAGAGAATACATCGACAGTTTTGCCTTGTTGAATTACATGTTGACCAGCATCGATATCGGATGCCCAAGGCAGACCAGTTGGTAAAATAATGTCGAGGTTGAATGCAACTAAAGCATCATTATAAGTAGAATTATTAGTAATGTTAATATGGGCTGTTGCGCTAGTACCATCTATTGTAATATTACTGTTAGCATAGAAGAGACAGAAAAACTCCAAACACTAAGAGTCAAAACACCATCATGAGCTTGAGACGTATTTATTAGTTCAACTGCGGGTACTAAATCGCAAAGCGGAGAAATAGTAAAACTAGCAGAGGGACCAATAGGAGTTTTTTCATTATCGCCACAAGAAGTAGAAACTATAGCCATTAGGAATAAATAGTATGGAATGAATAACTTTAAACCATAAGGGGTGTTATCGGTGATGTTCATCGCAGCCTTCCTTGCTAATTTATCTAGGATGAAAAGAATTAATGATATGTAGACGAAAAGCGCAATGCGCTAAATAATAGAATAGATAAAATACTTAAAAATACCAAAATAAGTTAGATAAACGATAAAAAACCAGAAAAAACAAATAAATTGTAAAAAGCCATAGTATAATTTGCTTAAGATATATAAATGTTAAAAAAAATAAGCAGTAACAAGATCTAGTTTTTATATATTTAGCAACCAATTTGACTAGTTAGCGATAATATATAAAAGGATTCGGTCTAGATTACGATGTCATTAAAGCTAGATAAAGACCCAAGAATGGTACACGCCAGCGTATTTTATAATAATGGTGATCTAGCTAAGTGTCGGCATATTTTAGAAACAATGCTGCAAGAGGCCGAATATTCTCAAGCTTCAAAGAGTGTTGAGATTTTATGGCGTATGGCCATGGTCGCATTGCGCGAGCAAAAATTCGAAGAAGCTGAAGTTATTCTAAATAAAGTACTCTCAATTGACAGCTTATGTGTTCAAGCGCTGCAAATGCAATTCATGCTGTGGGAGCAAGCAGGAAATACTCAAGCAATCGCTGATGCTGTTGCTGAAATCGAAAAACATATTAATAATGACGACTCGCTTGCAATGTTGGTAATATCTGCCAATCTTAATTATCTAAAGAACGCAAATAGAGCTATTGAACAACTACTTAGTTTGGCCAAGCGTAACGACACAACTGTAGAATACCGCGAATTTGCGGCAAATTTATTGCTAAGTATGAAGCGATATGAAGAAGCAGAGACTGTGGTTAAAAAGGCATTAAAATTTGTAAAAGATGATATGAAAATTTTAGCTGCATTAGCATATTCTTTAGCGATGCAGGATAAAGAGCAAGAACTTATACCTGTGATTGAGAAATTAGCACCACGAACACGTGACAATAGCGAAGTTGCCTGGCTAATTGGGCAGGTATACGAAAAACTAGGGCAAAATGCCAATGCTTTAAAAGCATATCAAAATGGTAAAATTATAATAAATAGACACAAAGTAATTGATGAGCGATTTGATATAAAAATTAAAGAATTAAAAGATGAGAAATTATAAAATCTAAAATTTTTAGGAGATAACAATGGGTCAGCCAACTTCACTAACACCATCGCTAACACAGGTTACGACTCTACCAGCAAGTACAGTTATCAAAAACGATAAAGCTACATATACAGCAGGAGAACTCATAGATTTACTGAAAAATGGATCTTATGTTGTTGAGCAGAGAGCAGCTAGAGGCCATGCCACAAAATTAGAGACAAAGATTATCGTTGTAAAGCCATTAAAGTTAAAGGTTGAAAATAAAGAATATAGCTTAAACAATAATGATACTAAAAAATTATATATTTTATTACAAGCTAATCAAGATGCAACGAGTGTAACACCAAAATTAAATAAAAAAGGCAAGCTGTATGTAGATATTGAAAAAGCAGACGGTAAACATATTTATATCGGTAATAATAAGTGGTTTGCTGGAAAAGCAAAAACACAGGATCCAGGCAATAGAACAGTAGAAGTTAGAGCAGGTGTGGCCTTTAATGGTGACTCTAAGAATAATGATAAAGATTTTACTGTAAAAAATGGTGCTGGGTTTTCTGGAAAAATTTATTATGATAGAACTCCGGTTGGCCCAAATGACACACGAATACGTAATTATAAATTTGGTTTAGAATATAACTTTCAAAAGCCCGATATAAAAGGGCGCTTTCACGATTTAAATCCTTCTGATACTAAAAGAGAAGAAAACGGTGTGCGTAATTCTGTCCTTGTTGGCGGACAAATAGAATTTAAAGCAACAAAGGGTAATTGGCGTTTCGGTTTAGAGGGTGAGCTTTTTACTGGTTTTGTTTGGGATCAATATTCTAATGATGTTACATATGATCCAACCAGCGAATATTCTCTTCTGGCAACCAAGGCTGAATCAAATTATTTTGGCTATAATATTAAACCTTCATTAGGGTTAGGTGCTGAGGTTAAGTTAAACGAAAATGTATCTTTAGTATTTAGTGCCGCTTATAATTTGAATCTTATGGGAGTTTTTTCAGGTGATGGTAAAGTTGAAAGAAACGTTACTGTTAGAAGTGGTAATAGGGAGATAAGCAATTCAGAAAATATTAATGCGAAAGACCTTGGTTTTCGAGTGAATAATGAATTTTTAGTGAATACTGGCCTGAAGTTATCATTTGGAAAGACCAAACCGTAATTTTTATTTTTGCAGTAATGCTTTTGTTGCACCCACGTGTTGTATGCTAATACAGCATGTTGAATTTTTTTATGCCAATCGGTAGTTGTTTTTGTATTATCATTTAAGTGTATCTATCCGTGGAAAGAGCAAAGCTTAAAACCGAATATGATGCAAATTGGCAATTTTTGAAATTTTAGAATAGCGCGCGTTTGTTATGGCATATTTATAAATGAGATTGTTTTCAACAATAATTAAGGATACCATGAGCCACTTGCAAAACTCGATAATATTAAAAATATACGATAATCTTAACAATTATACTAAAAATAATGTCATTCCCGCGAAAGTGGGAATCCAGGAATGTTATGTAAAAACAATATGTTATGGACCCCCGCGTTTGCGATGGTGACGATGAAAAGGTTATTATGGTATTTTTGCAAGTGGCTCCCATGTTTATTTTATTTGAAAGCCCAGAAATAGAAAAAATATTAGAGATTTATAGTGGATGATCCCAGATGGATATTGGAGATTTTGTTGAATTGGGTAATTATTATAATTTTGAAAAAAGACAATGAAGTATTTGATCACCTTTTAAGGATTAATAATGAACATCAAGAGCACTAAAACAATTAACGAAGCTATTGAATTATTTATATCTCGCCGAAGTATTCGTTCATATCAAGAACGAGAGGTATCAGAAGAGCAAATACGAGCAATGCTTGATGCAGCTATGTGCGCACCTTCAGCAGTAGCAACAGACCCTTGGCGTTTTGTGGTGTTGCGCACACCAGAACAAAAAGCAGCAGTCGCTTCTGGATTGCCTCATGGTAAAATGTTAGCTAATGCAAGTGTCGGTTTTGCTGTATGTGGTGAAATTGCATCTGCGCATACCCAACATATAAGTTATTTAATTCAAGATTGTTCTGCCGCAATTGAAAATTTACTACTTGCTGCACATGCTATGGGTTTAGGTGCAGTTTGGTTGGGCGTACATCCACGTGAAGATAGAATAGCTCATGTTAGTAAAACCTTAAATTTACCAGAAGGTATTATTCCAATTTCATGTATCGCTGTCGGTTATCCAGCAGAGAAAAAACCTGCGAGAAGCCGCTATAATAAGCAATATATACATTGGGAACATTGGTAAAAGTATTATAATATAC
>JAFGEK010000151.1 GCA_016931625.1 Deltaproteobacteria bacterium
AATTACTATTCCCAAACCACCAAATTCACCTTTAGTAGACGTCTTAACCTCTGCAAAACTCTCTGGTTTAAGCAAAATTGAATGGGGATCAAGCCTCGATAACATGCCATTAATGGCAGCGTACTCAACATCTTGTCTTTGTTCTGGATCTGGCAATTGATTTTGCAAAAAGCGGAAAATGTCACGTAAAAGCATAGTCACTTCCCACAATTGATCCATATTGCTTAAATCAAAAACCCGTTCTACACTGCCAACTGAAATCTTTACAAATTCAGGAGCCTTCGAGCGATCAACCAAAACTTCTGGTACTGATTTTTCGATATATTCTAAAGCTGCTAAAAACATTTCATATGGGTGTATACGTTCCGGCTCGACATAATTTTCTCTTATAAGCAAAATGACATGACTGAGAATTTGATGCGCGCTTAAATCATACGAAGCAACTGTTGGTATTGGACCTTCTTCAATTGAAGCGCCAGCAGATAAATTCGCATTAATTTGTGAATTTATCTGAAATACTTCCGCTCTATTTGTAATAACAATAATTACCGCGGCAAGCATAACTGCAACGCTTGCAATCCCCATGAATAACCATTTTTTCAAACTTTAACTCCGTCGATGAAAACCTAAAACTTGCAACGCCTTATCTGAAGTTGCTTTTCATCTGACCATTACTCCTACTTTTCAGGTTAGTACCTTGATTGTAACACCGCAAGGAAATCACCAAGAACAATTATTTAATTAGTAAAATAATATCACTAACCAACAATATAATTAAAAAAACGCTAAGCTTTTGACAGTTTTAAATTCATTGCTATGCTTAATATTAGGTGAGAATGCATTTTTTATTTACCCTGCTGTTAGCCTTATTGCTTTGGTCTTGTAAGGGGGCTAGTGCTAGCAGCACAATATCAACCCAACCGGCAAAACCATTTGCCACCCGCAGTACTTTACCCTCCGGTCAACCGTCGCCACTTGGTGTTATTTTGATTACCGTCGATACTATGCGGGCTGATTACCTTTCTAGCTATGGACATACACATGTACTTACACCAAATTTTGATCGTTTAGCTTCTGGTGGAGTACTTTTTTCACAAGCTTTTTCTCAAACCACCACTACCACACCATCACACTCGTCAATTATGACGAGCTTATATTTGCAAGATCATAATGTTTATTCAAACTTTGAAGCTCTTGGCACTGCTCCGCGCACCTTGGCCGAAATATTAGCCGGTCGTGGTTATGCCACCTATGCCATAGTAAATATGCAGCATTTAAATCCTGAAATATCGGGCTTAGACCAAGGCTTCGCTACTTTTGTTAAAAGCACCAGTACCCGTAGAGCGGGAGAGACTATTGATAATTTTCTTAGTTGGCTCGATACATTAGGTGAAAAACACTTTTTTGCTTGGTTGCATTTAGCCGATGTACACACGCCATATAGCCCACCCGCTCCATATGATAATATGTACTATGATAAAGACGAAAGTGATCCAACCAAACACTCTCTACAGCGTATCTGGCATTTGTTGCCAGAAAATATGAGCGATCATCCTTGCTTTCGCGCTTGGCTTGACGGTGTAACCGATCTCGACTGGGTTTTGGCCCAATATCAAGGGGCGGTAACCTATGTTGACGACGAAATTGGACGTTTAATTGAAACCCTTCATGAGCGGCGTTTGCTCGAACAAACTGCTTTAGTACTAACTGCTGATCATGGAGAATCTCTCGGTGAACATGGTATGTATTTTGTACACACCGGATTGTATGAAACAACTTCACATATCCCTCTGATTTTTTACTTTCCAGGTTCAGGTCGCCAAGGTATTGCAGTAAACGAGGTAGTAGAAAGTATAGATATTTATCCCACTATTTTGGAATATTTAGATTTACCTATACCTCGTGGGATACGTGGTCGTTCACTATGGCCGTTAATTAGAGGTGAAGTACCGCCACCTCATATAGCTATGATTGAGCATGCCGGACGCAACTTAGTAGCGTTACGTTCTGATCGTTATAAATACATTAAGCATTTGCGTACATTGCATATTCAACCTTCTTATCCATTTATCCAAGGTAAAGAAGAACTCTATGATTTAAAATCAGATCCGCAAGAACGATTCGATATAGCTTCTCAATCACCTGAAATATTACGTGTATTTCGTCGTGATTTAGCATCAAGACGAAATAAACAACTTGGCTTAGCAACAGGAAAAGCCGAATTAACTCGAGAAACTATCGAAGTTTTACGATCACTTGGCTATGTCCGCTAATTTGTGCTGTTAACAACAAATTGCAATACTCTTACGGCTTGACGTTACGCTTTTTCGACCTTAAATAAACTTCGTCATGCCTATCTATGAATATAAATGTGAAGGTTGCGGCGAAATTTTTGAGCTAATACAGCGTTACAGTGATCCTCCACCAGAAAAACACGATAAATGCGGCTCAAGTGATGTGCATCGTATTATGAGTCCAAGTGCTTTTGTTTTTAAAGGTGAGGGTTGGTATATTACCGATTACGCTCGTAAAGATAAAAAACAACAGAATAACACTAAAACATTAAATAAAGAGCAAGATAAGTCTTCGACGGCTGACACTAAAAAAGATTCGTCAAACAACTCAACTAGTTCGAGCTCATCAAGCTCTGAAAGTTCGTCAAACTCTTTAAGCCCTAAAAATTCATCAGCTGCATAAATAGCTAATATTTATAACTTTTTGTCTTATAACCAATGCCTACACTTTAGAGACTAGCTTTAAAATGCGGCGCTGGTTTAAATGCCACAGTTTTTGTAGGTGCTATTGCAATTATTTCACCTGTTTTTGGATTGCGACCTTTACGTGCTTTGCGTTTTTTCACAGTCCATGTGCCAAAGCCCGGATAAGTAAAACGCTTGTCTTTACGAATGGCTTTGTGCAAGTGCTCAAAGGTTGATTCTACGACATGTGCCACCATACGTTTGCTAAGCCCAGGCCCGATATCCTTGGCGACACGTTCAATTAAGTCCGCCTTGGTCATTATCATCTTCTCCCTTGATCAAACAGTAGATCTTGTTAGAAATCCATCACTACAGCATTGTGTCAAGTACGTTTTGACGAAAGTAAACAACAGTTTTGCATAAGTTGCTGCACAAGTCTCGCACTGAAGTCAAATTATGCGCTAGGCTATAAGGATACATGGCTACCACCATTCTTGTATCAGACATTGATAAAATCACCCGCGAACTCATCACTACCGTGTTAGCCCGTGAAGGCTTTCATGTTACCACTGCTCACGATACTAACACAGTTTTATCTTGCTTTGATGAACAAGTTTTTAATTTACTTATTTGTAGTTCAGCTTTACCTGAAATACCACTTCAAGAATTTTGCGCACAAATACGTGCTAAACAAAACGATGTCAAAATTTTATTACTAGTCGCTAGTAGCGAACTTGTCTCTAATACTGCTGAAACGCTCGCAGAAAATATTGGCTGCGATGCAGTAGTGCCACGTCCTTTTCGCTATCCTGCGTTAAGCGGCCTCATTAAAAAATGGGAATTGTCAATAAGTGAACCTAAAAATGCAAATAATGAAACAAGTAAAATGTCTTTTGGAGTTCCCTTAGTTGCAGTTGGTTTTGATATAGCCCAAGTAGCTGTACCAGAACCAATTGTAGAAAAACCTGAAGAGTTATTAAAAAATCCTGAAGAAGAATTAAACCTCGAAGCTGGTGCTATCTCTACCAACAATAATATTCCGATACCTATTCCACTTTTACCTCTGTCATCAGAATCTCAAATAACAGAAGCTAAACCCGTAGCGATAACACCCGAACCACTATCTTTAGATACAACTAGTACAGCAGAGATAACCCCAACTCAAACACCAATAGCTCGTAAACCGTCACCACAAATTCAAGATCTTACAGCTAGCACTGCAATATCAGAAGAAACTCAAGAAGAACATTATATTGCCTCTGATACACCCAACGAAACCGAGCTTGATCTTGATAGTATGCTCACCGTTAAAGAATCGACAGCAGAGCATGCGGTGAGCGAACCTGCCTCTGATACGGTGGTCGGCAGACCATCATTTTTTACAAAACCACCAACGCAAAAAGAATCGCCGACAACAACTAGCATTCTAGAGTTGTCAAATACTGTTCACGCCTCAGCGGAACAAGGCAAACATACTAGTAATTTGCCTCCAACCCTTGAGCGTGTTGGTATGCTGCAAGATGTTCCACTACCACGTCTATTATTTGAGCTGTATGTTGCAACCTTTTCTGGAAAAATCCAGCTGACTCGCTTAGGAATTTCTCGCACTATTTATTTATGGGATGGCATTGTTGTTAGAGTTGATTCACAACAAATTGACGAATCTTTAGGACGACATCTTGTCGCTCATGGTCGCATCACCCCTGCAGAATATGAATCGGTGATTAATACACCTGCTAAAACTACAGCTAATGAAGTTGATGCTTTTTTAAACAGCGGCATTATCAATAAAGAAGAATTATTAGATATTTTACATAACCTTACCGAACAACGTCTTGCCAATGCTTTTTCTTGGCGTGATGGTAGTTATGAAATTGAATCAGATAATCACTTCGCTGACACCATGATTCTTACTGAGGTTGATATATTTAAAGGAATTTGGCGTGGTGTACGCGAACATTATGATCTCATTTCATTAATGACCTATTTCCAAACTCTTCATGATCGCTATGTCGTCGGTACTGTACTTTTTGATGTGCACTTTGAAAGCTTTGGACCATTTTTACGAAACATTGATATTGTTACTCTCCTTGACGGCCATACAACTTTCGCAACCGCACTACGAAGCGATGATAGCCGTGCCTTAGAGATTGCTCAGGCGTTATACGTGCTTTTAGTAACTGATATGGTGCGTGCTACACTCAAACCAGGAGACGCCGTAAGTGTTCCTCAAAAAAATGCTCAACCCAAAGTTAGCAATGAACCTACCGACTATCGCGCCATTACTGCTATCTGTGATGAAATTAACAAAGAATATTTACGCATTAAAGAATGCGATTTCTTTGATGCTTTACGTGTAGATTCAACTGCCGATAAAGAGACTGTTGATGCTGCTTATGAAAATATAATCAGCCCCTTTAAAACCGAATCTTTACCTACGGGGTTACCAGATGATGTCCAACGTCGAGCAGTTGAAATTATATCGATTTTAACCAAAGCACGTAATACTATACGTTCTAAAGAACTACGTGAACGTTATACCGCCACCCAACAATCACGCTATTTGTCCGAAGACGATAACGCCCAAGAGATGCAAATTACTGACATCAGTACCCCAACCGCCTATGAAATAGCAGCACAAGCGGCAAATGCCGCTATTGATATTGACCATAATGCACAGCAAGATCGTGAAGCACGACAACTTGCTGAGCGTGCATTTGCTGATGGCATGCGCTTATTTAATAATAATGAATTAGAAATGGCGCACCAAAAATTGGCAGTAGCTATCCGTTTAAACGATAAAGAGCCAAGTTATCGGGTTGCATTAGCCCAAGTAATGTTAGCAGCAAAAGATATTAATAATAATATACGTCGTGAAGCCGCTAATTTATTGCAGCATGCCTTAAAGATTGATCCATCACATGTTGATGCTAATTTTGAATTAGCACGACTCTTAGTTGATGTGGGACAAAACAACCCAGCTCGTATCTGTATTATGCGCATTTTACAACGGGCTCCAGAACATCGCGAAGCACGAGCTTTGCTACAAAAAATTATTGCTTAATATATGAGCCACTTGCAAAACTCGATAATATTAAAAATTATACTAATAATAACGTCATTACCGCGAAAGCGGGGATCCAGGAATGCTATGTAAAAACAATATGTTATGGACCCCCGCGTTCGCGAGGGTGACGATGAAAAGATTATTATGGTATTTTTGCAAGTGGCTTATATGCATAATTTTAAATCTTGAACCCCGTTATCCGTTGTTCTGCACCCGCTTTGAGTGTCTGGCACAAAGCCTCACAAAGCCTCATCATCAGTTTACCTCAAAATCAAATAGTTTTAACGCAATAACTTGTTTTTACATTATATTTTGAATTACCAGTAAATCAAATATTAAGCTGTATCGTATCTACATTTACAAAAGACTTAACTCGATTTTCATCTTTGACACCAACAGGCTTGACACCACCACCATCATCTAACTAGTTAATCCGACTTTAAAAGCATGGTTATCTGTTTAACACTACAATTTTTAGCGATTGCTAAACAAATCGAGAAAGGCTTACCGTGAAGCTACTCGTTACTATCAAACGCGTTGAAGATCCCGAAATCAAAATCAAGGTTAAAGCCGACGGTTCTGGTATTGAAACTGAGCAGATGAAATACGCCATGAATCCCTTCGACGAAATTGCGGTTGAAGAGGCTTTGCGCCTACGTGATCAACAGCAAGGCGAAGTGGTGATTGTCAGTATCGGCAATCAAGAAGCACAACAGCAAATTCGTAGTGCGCTGGCTATGGGTGCAGATCGCGGTATTCATGTTACAGTTGATCAAAATATCGATCCTCTCGCTGCCGCTACTGTGCTTAGCAAAATCGCCGCCGAAGAAAAACCTGACCTCATTCTGCTTGGCAAGCAAGCTGTTGATGACGATATGGGCCAAGTTGGCACTATGCTTGCCGAAAAACTCGGTTGGGGCCAAGCAAGTTTTGCCTCAAAAGAAGAAAACCTCGAATCCGAAGCTGAGAAAAATAAAGTCCCAGCAATCAAAATTGATAATAACAATGCCATTGTTATTCGTGAGGTAGATGGTGGTCTTGAAACTGTTTCAATAACAATGCCAGCAGTTGTCACCACCGATTTACGTCTTTGTAATCCACGCTTGGCTTCGCTTCCAGGAATTATGAAAGCCAAGAAAAAAGAAATAAAAGCTCGTACTCTCGCCGAATTCGGGATTAGCGACAACAAGGTGCAAATCATTAAAATGGAGGCACCCAAACAACGCCAAGCCGGTATTCAAGTACCGGATGTAGCAACGCTGGTAGAAAAACTGCACAACGAAGCCAAGGTTATTTAGTATAACAACTTGACGCTTATTTTGTGCATCGGCAACAAAACCTACTTTGCTTGAAAAAGCTTAACCAAGAGAGTTTAATTATATGTCAAACGTACTTATATTAGTTGAGCAGTTAAAAGGTGCTCCTAAAAAAACTTCATTAAATGGTATTACTTTCGGTCAACAATTAGTGGCTAAATCAGGTGGCGAGCTTCATCTAGCTGTCATTGGCAAAGATGCCAACCAAGTAGCTACCCAGTTACGTAGCTATGGTGCTGCCAAAATTCATGTAATTACCGGCGAAGCATTTGCTGCACCAGTAGTCGAAACTTTAACCGCAGCTTTAGCTACTGCTGCCCAAGCTTGTAGTGCTAATATTATTGCTGCGGCCTCCTCAAGTACCATAAAAGATGTTCTGCCTCGTTTGGCGGCTCGACTTGATGCGGCCATGGCCAGTGATGTCATAGAGGTCGTTGATGACAGTACCTTTAAACGACCAATGTGGGCTGGCAATGTCACTGCTACCGTACGTTTAACTACCCCAATGCGTATTTGTTCAGTAAGATCGACTGAATTTGATGAACCAGAAAACAAAGGTGGCGAGTCAGCTATTGCTGAAATAAATTTCGAACTTGATCTTAGTGCTATTAAAACCAAGCTTGTAAACTTTAAAGAAATTAAGAGCCAACGCCCCGATGTCACCACCGCTAATATTGTAGTTTCAGGTGGTCGTGGGGTAAAAAATCCTGAAGGTTTTGCTATTGTTGAACAACTTGCCGATACTCTTGGGGCAGGCGTTGGCGCTACGCGAGCTGTAGTTGACGCTGGCTGGGTGCCAAACGACTTACAGGTGGGGCAAACCGGCAAAATTGTCGCGCCAAACCTTTATATAGCTGTTGGTATCTCTGGTGCGATTCAGCACTTAGCCGGCATGAAAGGCTCTAAAACTATCGTTGCCATTAATAAAGACCCTGAAGCCCCCATTTTTCAAATAGCTGACTACGGTTTAGTAGCCGATATGCAAAAAGCAGTGCCTGAGCTTATTAACGCAATTAAATCGATGCGAGCCTAGGGGTTCATCCCTAATTTCGTAAATCATTTGCAAAATTACTGTTTACTTACTTTACCTAATACGTAGCCTTCCGCTACGATCTGCGAGACGTGTGGCGACGGCTTATAATTATTTTTTGTATCCTGGCTGGTGTGTTAACCGGTGCAGCGCTGTTTATTAAAAGCGAGCGTGTCACTACGAGTTTGCGCTCCTACATAGAAAGCTTTGCCAAAAATACCTTAGGTTTTAATCTGCAAATAGAGGCCGTCAACATTGACTTATGGCCGCCATGTTTACGCTTTGACAATGCCGTCATTAATTTACCCAAACAAATAAATCCCATAGTGATTTTAGAACATGGCTCAATTTCGATAAATCCTTGGCCAACCGCCACCGGAGCCGTCGTTATTTCCCAGCTAACCCTTGACGGTGTACATACCGACATCGACACCAAAGCTTTACGAACACTTTTTAAAAAAAATAGCAAAAATCAAATGCGTTTGCCTTTTGATATTCGTGCTTTAAATCTTCATAAAGCAAATATCAAACTTCGTCACAATAACTGGCGAATTAAGGTCAGCGATGCAAATATTGAAGCGATTCCAACATCAAGAGGCCGACGTACAATTCAATTAAATTGGCCCGCTACTACACTGCTAAACAATTCGCAAAATTTTACCTTCGCTACCAAATTGCATGCCATAGTGAATGGTAGCCTTGATCAATTAGAATCTATTCAAATTATTGATAGTAGCTTTATTCATGATAAAGATATTTTAACTTGTGCCGGTATTATTAATTTTGGACAGCAAGCTAATATTGACCTTAATATAGATGCAAAGACAACACTTGATTGGTTAGGACAATTCGACATTGGTCTGCCCCCACTTCGCGGACAGTCCCAACTAACCTTAAAGTTACACGGCCCTTTTACTACACCCACAGCAAATATTCGTCTTAAAATTAAACAATTAGTACTATACCAAGCCGATTGTGGTGATCTCGAAGTTGAAATGCGTTTGTTGCGAACCCATGCACGCATTGACAGCTTCAAACTTACTCATAAAGAAGCGGGTATGCTCACCGGCAGCGGAACCATTGACTTCACTAAAAAATTAACAGTAAGTGCCGCGATCAGATTACATAACAGCTCACTACCATTAATTATTGAAAAAGTTGGTCTTAATGATGCTTGGGTTGATGCACGAGTAAATGGTGATGTAGCTTTACGTGGTCAACTAAATCCTTTATCACTGCAACTTGAAACAGATATCAGTATTGCAAACTTTCGTGTCTTTAATCAAAGTTTTCATAATGCTGCTACAGCTAAAACCTATTTGCAGCTTCCAATGGTCGATGCCAAAGGCATAGTAGCTGTTAATAATATAGCTGTTTCTTTAAATAATTTAGCTATAACTCGTAATAGTTCACATGCACATATTAATGGTGAATTATATTTCGACTCTTCACCTTTTTTACAATTACAGTTCAGTTCAGACAATTTTGAGTTGAGTGACTTAGGTCCTATTGCCAACATTAATTTTGATGGTCATGGTGCGTTACATGCAATGATTACTGGTCCATATAGCAATCCATTCATTGCAAGTACTATTGATTTTAAAAATTTCTCGGTCGATAATTATCTCATCGGCGATACCACCGCGACGATTTTCTATAATAGTTTAGTTTTACGTATTGAAGATGCAAGCGGCTACCGTAGTGGTGGCAGTTTTACCGCAAACGGCTCAATTGATTTTAATTATGAGTATATTACTACTGAAGCTACTGCAGATATTTATAGTATGAGATTTAATGATCTGTTAGCTACTATTAATATAACCCCAAGAAGCCTAAATAGCCGAATAAGTTCTAATGTAAATGCTAACATTAAAATTAGTGGTTCTTTATTAAGTCCAACGATAAGCTGTGAACTTAGCGCGCCTTCTTTATCAATTGATACGGTGAATTTAGGCGGCCTGCTTCTATCAACTCATTATGACTTTGCAAGCCAAATAGCAAAACTACATTTAGAAACGCACACCGATCATGGTCAAATAGTTGGAGATCTACTGTTGGAAACTAACCATACCCTAACAATTGATACAAATTGGTCTGATATTTCTCTTGCAGCTATTGCACCACTTATTGGTGATGTTGATATTTCGGGAGATACCACAGGAAAATTCAATCTCTTTGGTTCTGCAGATTCTTTTAAAGGTAATTTAATAATCAATGCTAGCAACTTAATATTCTATAAAACTTATTTAAATACTTTATATATTAAGGGAAAAATCATTAATGATAAGATGATCATCAAAGGCACTACTAACAACGGTTTGAGTGCTTTTAATGGTGAAATTACTTTAACACCCGAAATTCCATTTTGGTCAAATATTAATTTTAAAAACATACTTGTTTCTGAATTATGGAAATTGAATACTAACTTTGATTCTACTATTGGCGGTGATATACATACGCAAGGATTATTAACAGATTCTAATACTATTTCTGCAAAAATCACTATTAACCAAGCAACAACACAACTATTAGGAATAAAATTACAACCTACTCACCCTCTGCATCTGCATTATGATAATAAAAAATTGGCTATTATTGACTTTGCAATGATTGGTAATGGCATTACCCTTAATTTAAATGGTTATTTAAAAAACGATGGCTCTCCAAGAATTACTTTAACAACAGTTGGTGAACTCGATTCGGCACGACTTAGCTTAGGTCGTCTACAAACTAATCGTGGACATTTAGAAATTAATATCAATACCCAAGGGACATGGGAAACTCCTTACTTCTTTGGCTCTGCTTCAATTAAAGATGCCGCTATGCATGTTCTCGATAGTGAGCTTAGGTTTGATTCTATTAATGGTAAAGCAAACTTTACCGGTAGAAATATTAATATCGAAGGCATATCAACTCAAATTGGCCAAGGTCGAGCGAGCGTACAAGGTCAGATAACCCTTTTACCAGAACGCCAACCAGAATTAGAACTACATGGCAACCTTGATAATATAACGTTAAATCCACAGCCTCAATTAAATCTTACCCTGCGCGGTGACTTGCATTTGCTAGGCCCAACTAATGATCCACAATTAACTGGCAATATTACAATGCAGTCGCTGCGTTACAATGCCAATATTGATATTAAGCGTCTTATCCCTAAACGTAATGTCCCTCCGCTTCGCGTCACTGATACCAGCGGAAATAATGCTATTCGTTTAGGCATCAAACTAAATGCTAATAATAGTATCTTCATAAACAGCCCAGTACTTGATGCAGAACTTAGAGCTGACTTGATGATTACCGGCACTACTGAACGCTTGGGTTTAATTGGCAGCATGAGTCCACTATGGGCTCGTGCACGTTATCAGGAGAATGTATTTACTATTGAGCGTGCTTCAATTTTATTTACTGATGAATACCGGATCTTCACTGAATTTGACTTGCGTGCACATACTCAAGCCTGCAATATGGATGTAACTGTTGACATCCAAGGTACTTCAGATAGTTATAATGTAATTCCTAATGGTATTGATAAAAATGGTCCAGTTGCACAACAAGACGTCTTAACTTGTTTACAATTCGGTTTACGTTTGCGTGATCTTCGTAATACTGATGGTGAGCTTTCTGATCGACTAGCTAGCCGTGGCCTTGATGCTTTGTGGGCGGTGTCTGGTCTTGATCAACAAGTGCAACGTATTTTACCGATTGTAGATGAGCTAAGAGTTGCCTCCGGTTGGTCACAACGCACTAAACGTGTGACTCCAAGAATGGTAGTTGGTAAAGACCTTGGTGAAAATTTACAGCTTTCTTATTCACGTGCACTTGATGTTGCTGATGATCAAATGTTCTCTGTTGCTTATCAGATGAACGAACTTACTACGGTAATGGGTACTTGGAATACCGGTAGCGATGCACAGCTTGGTGATTTTGGACTTGATTTGCGTCTTCG
>JAFGEK010000152.1 GCA_016931625.1 Deltaproteobacteria bacterium
TAAATATTAAAAAAAAGATAATAAATATAAATAGATATTAAAAAAATTATTTAACCAAAAATAAATATAAAGAAATAAAATGAACCTTGTTAAAAATCGCTTTTATAAATCCATAAAGCAAATAAAGAGATCTTGGTAATCAACGTTACTCGTGTTAAACGCGCCACCAATAGGTTGAATGATGAAAAATCAAATAAATGACACTATAGTTGCACCTGCAACAGCTAAAGGTGAAGCGGCGGTTGCAATAGTACGATTATCAGGCAAGCATGCATGCAGAGTGTCAAAATTACTTACATTAAATAACAGCAATAGAATCACCCATAAACTTTATAAAGCCAAAATTTACTCAATAAAAAGGCAGTTAATTGATGAAGGTATGATAGTGCATATGCATGCACCAAATTCATATACGGGTGAAGATGTAGTTGAATTTCAACTTCATGGATCTAATGTAATTGTTAATGAAGTATTAACTAATTGTATTAATGCTGGTGCTAGATTAGCTGAGCCGGGTGAATTTACCCTAAGAGCATTTTTAAATGGACGCATTGATTTAACTCAAGCTGAAGCAGTTTGTGACTTAATTGCAGCCAGTGATAACAACCAAAGGCAAGTTGCTGCTCATCAATTACTAGGTAATATTGGTCAAAAGATAACTGCCATATTAGATGAAATTGAAGGCATTTTAGCAAATTGGCAAGCAAAGTTAGATTTTCCAGAGCAAGTTGGTGAAGGTAATATTGAGCAGTACGAAATTGAGAAACTAAACGACATTAATAAACAAATTGAACAATTAATAAATGGTGCAAGATTAGATTTATATAAACGTCATCAAATTGTTTTAGCAGGCGCTCCAAATGTAGGTAAATCAAGTCTATTGAATATATTAGTAGGAAAGCGACGCGTACTTGTTGATGAAAAACCAGGCACAACTAGAGATCCAATAGAAGCAGAAATTTTAATCGGCGTAAATCGTATAACTATCTGGGATACTGCAGGGATTCGGCAAGAAGCAAAAGGTTTAGAAAAAAGTGGTATTGAATTAACTATGGAGCAAATAAATGATGCTCATGCAATTTTATGGCTAGTTAGCCCTAATGATTATCAATGGCCACCAAAAGAATTTAGCAATGATTTTAAACCAAGAATAAAAATTCTTGGTAGTAAAAGTGACCTCACAACCTCAGAACAACAAACAAGAATTAGTGAATACGCTCAAGAAAACGGTTATGAATTTATCAGTTTTATTTCATCAAAAAATGGTCAAGGTATCGATACGTTACGTTTATGGTTAAAAAACTTTGGTCCGCAAATTGATGACGATTTGGTAGTAATTGTAAGAGAACGTCACCTGCAGGAATTACAGCAAGCAAAACAAGCAATAAATAGAACTATAAGTGAACAAAGCCAAACTACTCTTGATATATTAGAGATTGAATTAGAAACAGCAGCGAAACATCTTGGCAATATTCTTGGGCGTGAAATCGAGAGTGAAGTACTCGATAAAATTTTTGCCCAATTCTGTTTAGGCAAATAAACGAGAGTACTTTGGGGGTGTTCCTAATATCGGAGGTTTCACGTGAAACAATATGATGTAATAGTTATAGGTGCAGGTCATGCTGGTTGCGAAGCGGCATATACATCAACCCGTCTTGGGGCAAAAGTAGCATTAATTACATTACGTAAAGATAGAATAGCACAAATGAGCTGTAACCCAGCTATTGGTGGTGTAGGAAAAGGACATTTAGTGCGTGAAGTCGATGCACTTGGCGGTGCCATGGCTCAGATTGCCGATGCTACTGGTATTCAATTTCGGCGATTAAATATGAGTCGTGGAGCTGCAGTACGTTCTCGTAGAGCTCAATCAGACTCTGAAAAATATAAAAACGCAATGACAGAGTTTTTATTAGGGATAAATGATATCGATATAATAGAAGGTGAGGCTGTTGATATCCTTAAAGATAATAATATGATAAATGGTGTTGTGTTAGATTCTCAAACAATAATCTATGCTAAGGCTGTAGTTGTTACTACTGGTACTTTTTTAAATGGTTTGTGCCACATTGGTGAAGAAAAATTTAACGCCGGTCGTGTAGGCGATATTGCTGCTACTAAATTAAGTAATGCGCTAATAAGATTAGGATTAAAATTAGAGAGATTTAAAACAGGCACAACACCAAGGTTAGCTAAAGATAGTATCGATTATAGTAAATTAGAAGCGCAACATGGTGACGAGACAAAAGCTACTTTTTCATTTGATTATATAAAAAATGAGCTACCCCAAATTGCTTGTTATATAACATTTACCAATGCGGTAACAAATGAAGCGGTTCTATCTAACTTGCATCGCTCGCCATTATATCAAGGTGAAATAATAGGAAGAGGACCACGATATTGTCCATCGTTTGAAGATAAACTAGTGCGATTTGCTGATAAAGAGCGGCATCAAATATTTTTAGAACCTGAAGGTATAGATTCTGATAGGGTTTATCCAAATGGTTTGCCAACAAGCATGCCCAAAGATGTCCAAGATGCTTTTGTTCACAGTATAGTTGGATTAGAAAAGGCACATATTCTTCAGTATGGTTATGCAGTTGAATATGATTATGCGCCGCCAACGCAGCTATTACCGAGTCTAATGGCAAAGTGTCAGCCAGGTATATTTTTAGCTGGTCAGATTAATGGAACTAGTGGCTATGAAGAAGCAGCAGCACAAGGAGTGATGGTAGGGCTAAACGCTGTAAGGTTTTTAGATAACAAACCAGCCGCAATTTTAGGACGCAATCAGGGCTATATCGGAGTTATGATAGATGACCTTGTAACTAAAGGTGTTGATGAGCCGTATCGCATGTTTACTTCACGTGCAGAACATAGATTAGTCCTGCGTGAATCAAATGCTGAAATGAGATTAACTGAGATTGCAAAGGATTGGGGAATTGTAAGTGGCAAACGTTTCGAATCAGCCAATAAAAGGATAAATGAAATTAACCGGCTGCATGATGCTCTAAAGCATGAAAAGTTAGGAGAAGAATTAGCCAATCAATTAAATTTAGATAAAAGTTTTATTAATGCAACGTTATATGAATTATTAAAACGTCCAGAAATTTCGTTAGAAAATATTATAGAGCAAAGAAAGGAAAAAATTGATCGAGAAATTATTCAGTGTGTTGAAGAAGCAATCAAATATGAAGGATATATAAAAAAAGAAGAAAAAGAAATTGCGCGACAGCAAGAATTAGAAAATTATCAAATTCCTAAAAATATTAAATATGAAAATATGCCAGGATTATCACGAGAACTCAGAGAAAAATTAAACAAAGTACAACCAAAGACTCTTGGACAAGCTAGTAGAGTACCAGGAATGACTCCAGCAGCAGTATCGTTGCTAAGGGTAAAGGCATACAGATAAATAGATATTAGTAAAAATAAGCTCATTTAAAATTCCCCGTTTTCTATTATCTATTCATTAAATCTTCTTTATTTTTAAACTGGGTATTTAAACAACAGGGATAGGAAATAGGAAATAAGGAATACATTAACAAACATCGCCTTAAGGCGGTGGGTTTAAAAGCAATGCGGACTAATAAGTCCTGTTCCGTGCAAAGCACGGCTGAAGATCCCAACTTAAGCAGGTTTAAGTTTCTACTTTAAACTCTTCGTCTGTATCATGATTTTGCTCTTCGATATAAGTTTTTATAGTCCCGTCTGTTACATTACCACTACTTCGACAAAAATATCCCTGAGCCTAAAGATGACCTCCTCAAAACGACTTTTTTAAATTTGGGAACTCTTGCATTATTTTAAATGCACTTTTTCCTTTTAAATATTGCATTAAACGACTGATACATACTTGTGGCGGTA
>JAFGEK010000153.1 GCA_016931625.1 Deltaproteobacteria bacterium
ACGACCCGTTTGACAATAACAGGTTTTCAAACACGCGGACATCTACCCGTGCTAATGAAGCGGACATCTATAAATACTTGTAACATGCGCCCCATAATTATGCAATTACAGTCTACATATACAGATGCTGGATGGGATTTTGCTGATGTTTGGAAGGTCAGTGCAGGAGAATATCCCAAGCTTATGTGGCAAAATTGAAACCGCTTTTTAGCTGCTGGTAAAAAAATTTAGCTGTGTGGAAATTTCTTGACTTAGAATACGTCGTGCAATTGCAGTCGCACAAGCATAAGTAGCATCCATACCAAAATAACTTAAGCTGCGAGAAAGCAAACTTTGGCGGCGGCTATATGGCGTATCAGATGCGTAATGTAAAAAACCAATAGGGTATGGGGTATGACCACCAACATTAATGATTTCATCACGGGGATGACGGCGCGGATCGAGTAGTTCGTAGATAGCCGAGAGGTAAGGACCAGCTTCCATTTCCATTACGGTGTAGCCTTCACGATAAAAGACGCTCATGTATTTGCGATTTTGTAAAAAGGTGCCACGTACGGTTAATACTTTTTGATTATCAAGT
This sequence comes from Deltaproteobacteria bacterium, assembly GCA_016931625.1. Lineage (NCBI taxonomy): Bacteria > Pseudomonadati > Myxococcota > Myxococcia > Deltaproteobacteria bacterium. Next base: position 581 of record JAFGEK010000153.1, read on the forward strand.
ACGGAACCGTGTTTAAGATAGGGGGCAATGTCATCGGCAATAAAATCATTTAGTAAAATGTAAGTATTTTTTGAATGCTCATCAAATACGGTGCTTGAAATCATTACATCACCAACGCGGCCATTTAGAGTTGCGGCTTTACCCATTACAAATATACCGCGCAGAGAACCGATACCTTGACCGACCCGAGATAATAATTGATAGGCAGCTAAACCTAAAGGGTAGTCAATGTTGATAATAACCGCATCGCTTTTACGTAAATGTTCAAGATAGGGCATTTGCAAGCGCGGATCGAAGTTAGTGGGGTCAAGTTTGTTTATTTCAATGAGTTGTGCGGCAACTTCGATATGGCCAGGATCAGGCGCGGTGATAATGCCATTAGCCGCATCCCAAGTTTGCACTAATGATTGTCTATCCTGACTTCGACGAATGTGTTCACGCAAGACAAAGTATAAATAATTGGCGGCATTATCGCGGTTTTCGTTTAATGCTTGTTGGAGATCGCGTTGAAATACTGGCGAAGTTTCACGTTGGGCAGTTAAGAGCAATTCTTCTTTATGAGCTAAAGCATAGCCACTTAAAAGATTAGCAAGTGAGTGGGTGTTTGATGAAACAAAATAAACTGGTCGCTTAAGTAATTCATCAGGGTTTGGATAAAGTGATTCGATACTATGCCACCAGTGTTGCGCTGCCCGTTGATATTGATTGAATGATGCCGCTAATAAACGCAGACGAAAATCGGCGATGTCAGAAGCAATAGCAATAAGCGCTTGGTGGGGTTTTTCACCCAAAGCTACCATTAATTTATCGAGATGATCATCTGGTAGATTTAAAATACTTTCAAGTTCTTCGGGTAGGTCAGGATCATCAGCGGCAATAGAGCTTGCAGCTAACTGCTTGCCTAGCGAGCTAGCGACAAGTAACGCATGCATTTTATTCCATTCAATTTGATAAGCGACGATGATTGGCACCAAGTCATCAATATCTGAAGCGCTAGCAATGAATACGGCAAGAGTGTCGGTACCATTGTAGCGAATGGGGCGACGTCGACCGCGGGCAGCGACACGTTCCCATTTTTGTACTTCATAACCGAAGGTGGCAAATTGCTCTTCTGATTGCCCGAAAATGAGTTGTTTTGTTGATGGCATGCAATCAGGAAGACGGGTAGCTGCATAACCAAAAGCCGATATATCGGGCTGTAGCCGTCGGGCCCCGAGGTGCAGACTTGATTTACTAAAGGCATGGGTTTCTTCAAGAGAACGTACGCGAATATAACCAGTAGAACGCAACAGGGAGTAGTAGGTGCGAATATAAAGATCGATTTCGTTACGGGTAGTATCTGGGCGTTGGCGATCCATTAGTTGCGTCCTTTTTTTAAAGCAAATTAGTCGCTAACTCAGCAAGCTCAGATCTTTCTCCTTTTACTAAAGTTACATGACCAAAGATTTTTTCAGCCCTAAAGCAATTTACCGTGTGTACTAAGCCATTATTGGTGGCATCTACATATGGGTTATCGATTTGGTATGGATCACCGGTAAGTACAATTTTTGTGCCTTCACCAGCTCTACTGATTATAGTTTTCACTTCGTGGGGTGTTAGATTTTGTGCTTCATCCACCACCATAAATTGATTGGGGATGGAGCGACCACGAATATAAGTTAAAGGTTCGATTTCAAGTACACCCATATCCATCAATTCGTGATAGCTACGACCTTGGCGACGCTCTGCTTTACCTAACCCCATAAGAAATTCAACGTTATCAAAAATAGGCTGCATCCAGGGATTAAGTTTTTCTTCGATGTCTCCGGGAAGGTAGCCAAGATCACGACCCAAAGGAAATACCGGTCGTGCAATTAAAAGACGTTGGTAGGTACCTTCTTCAGTGACTTTTTGTAAACCAGCGGCAATGGCTAATAGAGTTTTTCCAGTGCCAGCTTTGCCAACTAAGGTAACTAATTTAATGCGATCATCTAATAATAAAGTTGCGGCAAATGTTTGTTCTTTGTTACGAGGTCGAATTCCCCATAAACCATCTTTGAGTTTAGTAATCGGTTGAAAGATACGATTTTCAAGATCGACTCTGGCTAATGCTGTATGTGAATCGTTGGTATTATCACGTAGTAAGGCAAATTGATTGGGAAAATAATAGGGGTCAGCAAGCGCTAACTTTCCTTCTTTATAAAATTCGTCAATAGCTTCGTTAGCTACAGGTACATCAGCGATACCTGAATATAGTTCTGAAATATCAGTGCGGGCGGCATCATAATCTTCGACCTTAAGACCCAGAGCTGCAGCACGAATACGTAAATTGACATCTTTAGTAACAAAAATTACTTGCTGTTCTGGTGACTGCTCTTGACATTCAAGCGCAGTGGCAACGATGCGATCATCCGCTTTTAAGGCATTTTTATAATCATTTGGTAAGCCCCTAGTCGAGATAGCTACACGAACAAGACCGCCATCACCGCTAGGTACTCCTTCAGTAATATTGCCTTCAAGACGTAATTCATCAAGAGAGCGTACGATTAAACGAGCATTACGACCAAGTTCTGAAAGTTCTTTTTTAAAATTATCAATTTCTTCGATTACATGAATAGGAATAACTACTTCATTATCAGCAAATGAAAATATTGCGCGTGGGTCATGCAATAAAACGTTGGTATCAAGAACAAAGATTTTTTTTCTCATGCGTTTGTTTTTAACCCTCTCGTTTAAGATTTAACATCGCATAATTAATACAACGGTTACGTCCTTGATGCTTAGCAAAATATAATGCTTGGTCAGCACAATCTATTAATTTGGGTTTAGTTGTGGCGTCATCTGGGTAGGTAGCTATGCCTAGTGAGATGCTAGAGCGAAATTTGCCTTGTTCGCAGTAAAACTGTTCGTCTTTTACAAGGACGCGAATACGTTCCGCGAGTTGTAGTGCCCCTTGTTGATCTGTCTCAGGTAACAATACTGCGAATTCTTCACCGCCATAACGTGCCACAGTATCAATTTTAGCACGTGCAGTTTGTGCTACAATATTTGCTACTCGTTTTAGTACTTTATCGCCAACTGGGTGGCCGTAGGTATCATTAACACTTTTAAAATGGTCAATGTCGGTTATTAATATTGAGAGTTTACGATTATAACGCTCGGCTTGTGCCAAAGTTTGATCAAAAAGGTATTGAAAATGACGATGATTAACTAGCCCGGTGAGACCGTCGGTAGTTGCAAGGCGCTCATTATGTTCAAATAACTGGGCGTTTGATAAAGCGATAGCAGCATGATCGGCTATTACTTTAATCATATCGATAGTGCCCATCGGTAAAAAGTTTTTTTGGCTTGAAGCAATAACTAAAGCCCCTAAGCTTTTACCACGAGCAATTAAAGGTACTACCTTTACCGCAGGTAAGGGCAAATCATAACCTTGGGCGAAAATGGTCTGTTTTGCATTATGTACTGTACCATGAGGAAGTGGATATTGAGCCTTGATGGCAGCACCAACAAGACTATGCTCACTATCGATGGTTTGCCCAATCCACAAATCAGCTTCATTGTGCCCGGCCCAATCAATAGCTTCAATGCGAATGTGATGATGTCCATCTTGCAGTACTGCTAAAGCTGAAAATTCTATATGGGCTACCCGTTTTGCTGCCTCAAGGGTAATTTTAGCCACCTCATGTACGGTGAGTGTTTGGTTAAATTCGCGAGAGGCTTCGTAAAATTTTTCTTGCTGAAATTTAGCATGATCCATTTCAGCAAAAACACGTTCAACCTCAACCGAGCGTACAATTTCGGCTGCTAAGGTAGTTAAGACTGCCATGTCGGTTTCACTAAATGGCGTAGCATTAATGCGATCAGCCAAAAGGATACCACGCAAGAAGGAGCCTTCCATGACCGGGATACCTATAAAATCAGTTACTGGTTGGGGGCGATCATAATAAACTAAGCCACTGTGCCCTGGTTTTAAATTAGTAAGCTGTAAAATTTCTTGACGCTTGTTAATTACCCCCAAAAACCCGGCTCCTACCGAAATTGGTTTTTCGGTTATGTAATTTGATTGCGAACGCAGTTCTTTAATACGGAAAAAATGATCGCTATCGTCTAGCCACATCAGTGCCACCGTATGAGGTGATATTGCGGGTTCAGCTATCCCTAAAAGATTATAAAGAGATTGAGAAATTGCTTGAACTGAACCTAAATGACGCCGTTCATCGATTTCTTCGCAATTAAGCTCACGATCGGTATGCAATAAACCAGAAGTAAGACGATATTCGCGTGCTTGGGTTTGAATATCGTTGATATAGGCACGCAATTTTTTCTCGGCGATAGTTTTACGATCTAATAACTCAGAACGAAGAAATGAGGAGGATAAAGCTGCAAAAAAGATATTTAACGAAATATGAGATAATAAAAGATGCCAAGTAGCAAAATGGTCATAACGCCAGAAAATTATAGCCTCGATTGAAATGATTAGCAGTAAAAAATAGGCACCAAGAGCTAATCCATGAAAAGCCACTAAAAAGCTGACTAAAGCGTAAATTAAAGGATAAAGTAAACTATGACTACCGCCCGTGACTTCAAATATGGCAAATGCGGCCACTACTAATAAAGTGCCAAGTTCAAAGTCATTAAAAGTATTGCTAGCATATGATAAGCCACGGTAAACCCGTTGCCCCAGACGCATAACCAATAAAACTGAAAGTACACCAAGTGCAATAAGCGCATCTAGGTTGGCCATGCGTAGCCAGCCAAGCCAGATAGTACTTAAGACCGCAAATGCTGTAGATAGTCCTAAAGTGTGATTGATGAAGTTGTATACCGTTCGTAACAGCCAACGCACAAAAACAGGGAGTTGGCCGTTGCTTTTTATACGCATACGCTGCGTAGCGTCAGAAGGTGCATCTGCCTTGCGTTGACCCACACCTATGTCATGCCGCACAGCACGGTCTTAAGGCAAGTATATTGAAATGTTAAGGCGTAGAGTTTTTTTAATCAAATTGGGGAATATATGATATTGGACGCTTGGCGCAGCAATATATGCAGTGGTAGCAATACAACCAGAGATTCATTTATAAGCATATTGTATTAAATAGGCTTGGCAAGGAGAAGGTTATGAGTAAGCCGTCGCGGTTGCAGCTGGTCATTGCTTTTCATGAGCCTTTATCGAGAAATGACGATGATCTCGAAAAGATATGGGAAGAAGGCTACGCTCCCTTTATTTCGCGGCTAGGAGAACTCAAGATTAAAGCTGCCGTGCATTTCACCGGTCATTTATTAGATCACTTAGCTCATCGTCGTGAAGATCAATTGCTACAAATTAAAAGATTAGTACAAGCTAAGCAATTTGAGGTTCTTGGCGGCTTGTTTTATGGTGGTATTCCATCATTACTACCTGAAGTTGATGTTCGTGGCCAAGTGCAAATGATGACTGAATATTGGGAGTCAGTGATTGGTAAAGCTCCACAAGGTGTATGGTTGCCAGAACTTGCTTGGTGTGCCGAAGTACCACGTTTATTAGCAGATACTGGTTTAGCTTATGGTTTTGTTGCAAGTTCGCAAATAGCTCTCAGGCCTGATCCAATGTTTTCGCTTGTGGTTGTTGAACGTGGTGATCAGAGTTTGCCAGCCTTTATGCTTGATTCAGAGTTATCAGCCGCCTTAGCTAATAGTGAACTGATGGGTTGGCAGACAAGGGTTGAAGCATTAGCTAAAATGCAGGGTAATTTGGTAACAGTGTGGATTAGCGCGGGTGCACTTGTTGAAGCAGCAGCCAGTGATACTGAGGTAATTGACCGATTTTTTGATGCTTTTAGCAATTTAGCTATGGTATTGCCACAAGAGAGCTTTGCTTTAAAACCACGTGCAAGTGCGGTTCGCTTGCATCCTGGAGTGGCTCCAGAATTATGCCCAACTGAGCCTCGCTTAGATTTTGACGATTTTGCGTTTCGTTCACGGGCGGTTGATTCATTAAGTAGACGCATGCTGCGAGTTAGCAAAAAGCTTTATGAAGCAATCTCTTCGATGGAGGATGAAGAATTAGAAGAACGCTGGAGCGATGTTTTAGCTACTGCGCAACGGGCGATATTTGCAGCGCAATCCCCAGACCCATATGTCCATAGTGATGATGCTGAGGGTGAAGTTCTTCGTGCAGCAGCTATTGCTAAGCTAATTCATGCTGAGTCGTTAATCGATTCTTTGGTGCAAGGTAGCGGTGATTGGTTGGTTACCGAAGAAGAAGATGCCGACTCAGATTTGCACAATGAAGTATTTGTGGGGAATCGTTATTTTTCCACTTGGATATCGCCAGTAACTGGTGGTGATATTCGTTCTATTGATGATCGCATCAATAATATAAATTTGTTGGTACCTATTGGCATTGCCCCTAACAAAATTTGTACAGTTAGCCAAAGAATTCTTGATCCGCAAACTTCAGCAAATATATTTTTTAACGGGCAAGAACGAGATTTATTAACGGGTTTGCACGAATGGGTAATAAAAAGTAGTGGAATAGATGAGCAAGACAACTGTGCTTATCATATTGAATTAGAGACTAAAGCAGAACTGGAAAATTCACCACGTATATTAACTATTAATAAACAAATAAGTATTCCGATTGATGCTGCTGAATTGCGTTTAAATTATAAAGTGCAACTTGATAAAGGGTCAGCGGTTCTTTTGGCACTCGATATCCCAATACGTCTTCCTAATATACCTAATATAATTTTATATAACGATAACGAACTTGCTTTAGAATCAAGTGGCGAGTTTTCTGAAGCCAAAACGATACTTTTTAATACTGATAGTGGCAGTCTTAAAATAAATATTTTACCTGCGTATACTGTGTGGTTTAAACTTGTTGAAGATCGTATTCATTTAATGCCGATTGTTAAGGTTAACCAACAAGCTAACTGTTCTGTTTGCATTATCTGGAAAGCCAAAGCACCCGCAGGCGAGGCTACATCTGTATCATCAATTACAAATGTTGATCTTTCATTAAATGAGGGCGCTTTAGAAAATCAATTATAGCAAGATCAGCAGTTGGTTTTTTTATTAGTCTCATGCCTAAGAAGGTTACTTTAGTTAAAATATTTGGTATATTTGTTTGACATTAAAGGTAGGAATTCATACCATTATAGTATGAAAACAGTGGTTTCAGAAAAAGGTCAAGTTACCATTCCAAAAAAATTAAGAATGCGCCTAGGCATTAAGGCTGGGCAGACTCTCGAATTAAGCGAAAAAGCGGGCTATATCATAGTTGCTAAAACCAACGATGCAGATGTATTAGACAGACTTTATGGTATTTTGCCTAACAAAATGACAACTGACTCATTTATTAATTCAATTCGTGGAAAACCAGATACTTTATGATCACAGCTATTGATACCAGCGTTTTATTGGATATTTTCACGGCAGATAAAAATTATGGTCCTCGCTCGAAAGAAGCACTCAGAGACTGTATAAAAAAGGGGCGCATTATAGCATGCGAAGTAGTTTTTGCTGAAGTTGCATGCGCCTTTCCTAATATTAAAATGGCTAAAAATGCCTTAGATGAGCTTGGTATTGAATTCGAGCCATTTGGCTCTCAAGCTGCTATGCAAGCTGGCGAAGTTTTTAAGGCTTATCGTTCTCTTGGAGGTAAACGAGAGCGTGTTATAGCTGATTTTTTAATAGCTTCACATGCACTAAACTATGCGAATCGTTTGCTTACTCGCGACCGCGGATTTAATCGTACTTATTTTAAAAAACTAACGATTATTGATCCATCACAATAATAGTACATCGCCTCTATATATGGTGTCTTGCACTAAGCGCATATTGTGAGCATATTAGATTTCGTTCTTTTTGAGCCTGTGGTTCGACTCTCAAATATATGGTACTGTACAACCCATGCGTACAGTAGATTTTTTACGTTTAGTGAGGGATCGTGAGCCGGTACCTGCAGATGAAATTAAGGCATTCATTCTTGAGGTTACATCAGGAAGCATTCCCGATTATCAAGTAGCAGCATTTTTAATGGCAGCTTGCCTTAATGGCTTAGCAGATGATTCGACAGTTGCATTAACCCACGCAATGCGAGATTCTGGCCGGATTGTAGATCTCCAGCATATTGCTGGATTAAAAGTTGATAAACATTCTACTGGTGGTGTTGGCGATAAGATTTCATTAGCACTTGCACCGTTAGTGGCCGCTTGTGGGGTTGCGGTACCGATGATTAGTGGCCGTGGTTTAGGTCATACCGGCGGTACATTAGATAAGTTAGAAGCCATACCTGGATTTCGTGTTGATTTAAGCATTGAGCAGTTTACTGAAATAGTCAGCAAATTAGGCTTGTGTTTAATTGGTCAAACAAAAGATTTAGCTCCAGCCGATCGTAAATTATATGCGTTGCGTGATGTTACCGCCACAGTTGAATCAATTGAATTAATTACCGCTTCAATATTATCAAAAAAACTTGCTGCTGGCATAGATGCTTTGGTGCTTGACGTAAAAGTTGGTCGTGGCGCGTTTATGAAAAATATTGAGCAAGCTCGCCGCTTAGCACAATCATTAGTAAAAGTTGGTACTGACGCAGGGTTGAGGATACGAGCACTACTAACGCGTATGCAAGAGCCATTGGGTAGAACAATTGGCAACGCTCTTGAAGTCAAAGAGGCAATCGAAATTTTACAAGGTAAAGGTCCGGCAGATACAACCGAACTGACCTTTGCCTTAGGCGCAGAAATGCTGCTTTTAAGTGGCGTAGCCTATTCTCATACTCATGCACGCGAAAAACTTACACAAGCTATTAGCAGTCAAGCGGCAATAGAGCTTTTTGCTAAGCTCATAACGGCGCAACATGGTGACGCTCGTGTCATCAATGATCCGTCGTTATTACCTTCGGCGCCTTTGCAAACAAAAGTATGTAGTTCTACTAATGGTTTTATCAACGAAATTGATGCATATAATCTTGCCATGTTAGCAATGCAAATAGGCGCCGGGCGAGCGCGTAGCGATGACAAAATTGACCCGGCTGTCGGTATTGAGTTGTTAGTGCAGCGCAGCAGCCAAGTACAAAAAGGTGACGATATTGCGATTATTCATCATCGCCATGACTCTGCTATTGAGGCAATTGCTAATCAAGTTAAACAGTCTTTTATTATAAAAGAAAGACCACCAGAGCCAGTTGCTTTAATTATTGAGAGTATAAGCTAATGAGGCGAATATGATGATTAATAAAACTGAAATTGATAATGTCGTGGCATTAATTCAAAATTCTTACCCAATTAAACCAACAATAGGATTAGTTCTTGGATCGGGCTTGGGGGGCTTTGCCAATCAATTACAGGATAGGGTTACATTTAAATATAAGAGTTTACCAGGTTTTTGTTCAAGCGGTGTAGCTGGTCATGTTGGTGAGTTAGTTTTAGGCAGCATAAATGGCACAAATTGCGCAGTAATGAATGGAAGAGTGCACTATTATGAAGGTTATGATATGCAGCAAGTCACTTTTCCTATTCGCGTTTTAGCCGCTTTAGGAATTAATGTTTTAATTGTCACCAATGCTGCTGGCGCGCTTAAATCGAAGATGCATCCTGGAAGTTTAATGCTGATTAGCGATCATATAAATCTTACTGGGCAAAATCCGCTGCGCGGTCCAAATAATAATGAATTGGGGCCGAGATTTCCTGATATGTCTTTGGCATATCCTTTTGCAGCAAGAAAAATATTGCATGAGATTGCAGCTGCACAATCAATGACTTTACATGAAGGCGTATATGTTGGTGTAACTGGGCCGACTTACGAAACTCCAGCAGAAGTACGTATGTTAGCAGCACTCGGCGCTGATGCTGTTGGCATGTCAACAGTTGCTGAAGTGATTGTAGCAGTACATGCGGGGATGCAAGTTGTGGGAATAAGCGTAATTACTAATCACGCTGCTGGGATAGCAAAGCACCAGTTATCGCATAGTGAGGTACAAGCAATAGGAGCACAGGTACGGCCAAATTTTAATAAGCTGTTAGTGCAAGCGGTGCCGAGGTTATCAAGACTATGGTCGAAAGATTAATAAATTATTATGGTTTAGCTAATCGACAGGTGAAAACCACATGAATGCCGTAAGCGAAGAAAACGAACTCATTAAAAAAGCTATTATTGCACGTGATAATGCATACGCTCCCTATTCTAAATTTAAAGTCGGTGCGGCGGTGCAACTTCAGGACGGTCGAGTTTTTACCGGGGTAAATGTTGAGAATGTTTCTTATGGCTTAACGGTATGTGCTGAACGCAATGCGGTCGCTGCAGCAATACAATATGGCGCTAAACCTAAAGATATAGTTAGTATAGCAATAGCAGTTGATGCTCCCAAACCAGCATCACCTTGTGGTGCATGTCGCCAAGTACTAGCAGAATTTGCTAGCGAAGAACTGGTGATTATTTTACATAATATAAATTCAGCAATTACTGAACGAATGAAATTAGCTGAATTGTTGCCAAAAGCATTTAGCAAAGACGAACTTGGCGTTACTTTTTAAAAGCTTACTTTCCAATCATCAGGTTGTTTTTCGGGAAAAACTAAAAATCGTCTACCTAAAAAATTAAATATCAAACCTATAGCACAAGAAACCGCTTTGGCTAAAAGCGGTGTTGTGCCAAGTTTGATCAGCCCAAGAGTGACGGTCATATCTAAGCCACCAGCGGTTGTTGCAACTAAAATAAAAATAAGCAATTCAAGTGGAATGTTCCAACGCGCTTTGTGTCTAAAAATAAGAAAAATGCAAAGCACATAGTTAACGGTTGCCGCGATAATGAATGATGTTGCGATTGCAATAAAAATATTAGTGTCAAATTTTAATAATAATGAAAACGTTAACAGGTTGATAAGCGCAGCCAAGCCGCCAACAAAAAGGTAAAGTAGAAATTGAATAGGTAATGGAGCATGGCTAGCATTATAACGAAAAATACAATAGAGAGCGCGAAAACCATCTTTCACCCCTATTTTTTTGCCCTCTTGATAAGTACGACCATAGTAGGAGACCCCCATCTCATAAATACGCAACCGCTTTGCTGCAATTTTGGCAATAATTTCAGGTTCAAAACCAAAACGATTTTCACGAATATCAATTGCTTGAATTACTTCACGTTTAAATACCTTATAACATGTTTCCATGTCAGTAAGGTTAAGGTCAGTAAACATATTTGAAAGCAGGGTGAGAAACCGATTACCCAAAGAATGCCAAAAATACAGCACTCGATGAGCCCCACCACTAAGAAAGCGCGAGCCCAATACAACGTCAGCTTTATCTTCGATAAGCGGAGTTAAGAGTCGCTTAAGATCGAAGGGGTCATATTCGAGATCGGCATCTTGAACAGCAACAAAGTCGCCGGTGGCGCCTTGAAATCCGGTGCGCAGAGCCGCACCTTTGCCTTGATTTTTGGTATGATGCAAAATTTTAATTTCTGTGTATTGATGAGCTAGTGAATGCGCAATCGATAAACTATTATCAGTTGAACAATCGTCAACAATTATTAATTCTAATGCAAGTGATGCATCAGCGATGCGTAATACGGTTTCTACGCATTTTGCTAAAGTTCGCTCTTCGTTATAACAAGGAATGACTATAGATAATTTGTTCATTTTAATTATCAGCCAACGCTTGTGATACCGGCATATGGGCAGCACGCAGTGCGGGCCAAAGAGCCCCTAACAAAGCTGCGACAATGGCGGCAATTATAGCTAATATAAATAAAATAGGTGGCATAACAAAAAAGCTCGGGGGCATGAATGGCAAATTAGGTAGCAGCATACGTACGCTATTATCAATAATGATGGTTATTATTTTGCTAGTTATACAGCCTACGATAGCACCGCCAAGCCCTAAAATTATGGCCTGAGTTAATACTATAGCTAGTAAATCACGTTGACGAGCACCAGTAGCACGCATAATTGCTAGTTCGCGACGTCGTTCAGAAAGCGAAGCAAAAAATGAATGAGCAATATTAAGCGCAGCTAAAGCCAAAACTAATAAGCCGACGAGACTGGCAAGCGCTGTTGCGATAATTAATATATTGCTGGTACGTTCAGCCGTTTCATTAACTGCTAAACCAACAGTTTTTACCGCGGCGGTGATATCAGAAACTGCCGCAACCGAATCAGCCTTAAGTAGAATCGAAGTATAATTTTCGCTGGGGTCGATTGCATATTTTTGCAAAATTCGACGTGCGCTTGTTAATGGTACGGTAACCCCAAAACGCATGGCATAGCGCGAGACTCCGATGATGCGTGCCCGTTCAACGCCAATTCGTTTTGCACCGCGAGCCCCCAACATCATTGAGCGTCCAATGATGAGATCGAAGGTAAATCCCTTTAAAGTTGCACTAGTAAGTTTTGGTCCACCAACAGTTGGGGCAACCGAACTATTATATACTTCGATAAGTTGATCAGAAATAATTACCGGTATGTAACTGTCATTACCGATAAGGTCATTACCAATTTCTTCTTTTAGTAACTCTTCAGGTAATCCATTCATAAACATATCGGTATGTAAGCGGTGGCCAAACAAAGAATCCCCACCTTCAGCTCCAAGGGGGAGATCAACTTCAATAGTCGGATATGCTGCTATAACATGTGGAAGACGGCGTAATTTTTCAAGAGTATTGGCATCAAGTTTTGCGCTGCCCAATAAGCCGCCAGCATTGATTTTAAATAAACCAAGATCAACAGTTTTGCTTACTACTTCGACCATATCGAGTGGTAGTTGGCGGACAACTTCTTTTAACACTAAATCACGAGCACCTAAACCTAACGCTGCTATGATCAATAGAACACAAATACCAAGAGCAATACCAGCCATTGATACAGCAGTACGAGCTTTAGCAGCACGTAAATCATGTCCAGCCATTATTACTAAATTACGCAGCTTCACTTAAGTTTCCTTTATGCAAATGAATTTGGCGATTAGCCATAGCAGCAATTTCATTGTCATGAGTAGCAATAAGCAAAGCTACTCCCTGATTAGAGAGTTCTGAAAATAACTGCAAAATAATAGCAGCAGTTTCACCGTCAAGATTGCCGGTAGGTTCATCACATAATAATAACTTTGGTTTAAGATATAAAGCGCGTGCAATGGCTACACGTTGGCATTCGCCACCAGAGAGAGTGCGTGGTAAGCGATGAGTTTTTTCACCCAGACCAACATGCGATAACACCTCATGTGCTCGTTGGTAATTTAAAGTTTCATTTCCAAAGCGTGCCGGCAACAATACATTATCAAGGGCGCTTAAATGTCCTAGTAAGTTGTAGGCCTGAAAAATAAACCCTAAGATTTTATTGCGAAGTGTTGATAAGCCCGAGTCGCTAAGCGCATGAAGATTGGCATTAGCAATAGTTACTTCACCACTAAAATCATTATCGAGAGCGCCAAGAATGTTGAGGAGTGTACTTTTTCCAGAACCTGAAGGTCCGAGTAGAGCAACGCATTCTCCAATATTAATTTCAAGATTAATTTTTTTAAGGATGGCTATATCTTTGTTGGCATCGCGTACAATTTTACTTACAGAGGTTGCTTTTACCAGAGGCACTTTGTCTAATATTGCAGCGTCATGAGTTATTGATGTAGGCATATTTTTAGAACTCATTGTAATTGCTCGCTAAGCTTAATGCGCAAACCATCAGGTTCTCCAGAAACACTAATAACAATATCGCCGATGGCCTGTAAAAGCTTAAGTGCAGTGGGGATCATGGCAACAATATCTACAGAATTATTAGTGTCTAGTTTTTTTAACTTGGTTAATTCGTCAAGCAATACATATGGCCTAATGATTAAAACACTAGTCCCAGTTTGTTCTGTTAATTTAATGCTACTACTAGCAAGCTTTTGTTCTAAGGTTGGTTCACCTCCTTTTAAAAGATTTAATGCTTGGCTAAGACGGTTTGCACCTGCCGCGTATACGTAAGTATTGCCAAAAAGAGCCCAACCAAGTTTTGGGGTAAATGTTGCATTTGCATTTTTTGGGATAGCGCGAGTGTAGATTTTTATTTCTTTTTTATCAAAGCGAATCTGTTGCAGATTCATTTCTATACCCCGTTTTTGCATGGATTTACGCGAATTTTCAAGTGCGCTAAACATTGCCTTCTCGTCAGTAACTTCAGCAGTAGCTACAATATGAATAAAGTCTAATAAACTGTTAAAACTGGGACGTCGTTGCAGCTTACCTGCGACACCATTAAATTTGTTTAAATATACAGACAACGTAGAAGCGCCGGTTAGTAATGGTAAAATTTCTTTTTCGGGGTCAAGTGAAGTTTCTTGATGGGCTAGACTCAGTACTTGATTTAGCCATTGGAGCAAAAAAGGTTGAGTGCGTATTGCTGCTAATGTTTTTGGTTTTGCCGCTCGACTAATCCCAGCGATTAGAGCATTTGCGGCAATATGTTTTAGCATAGCTACGGGTGGTTCACTTGCAAGTGCTTTATCAAAATTAGATCCTGGCACTGGTAATTCGATATAAGTTTCAAAATTTAAACCACTATCATCAATTTTTATACTAGTAGCAATTGAATGATAGATTGTAGTTTCAGCAAAAAGCGAATTTTTACTATTTTGTTTAATAGGTTTACGTGCATTTATATCACCACGGACATACAATACTGGATATTTTGCAGGTATTTTAGCGGTAGTCTTGCGAAACACCGCATCGTTTAAAAGATTAGTGGCATTTTTATTTTTATTATTATTATTTTGTTCTAATCTTTTTAAAACTGTACGTATACTTTCATCACCATCAACAAAAGCGACTAAAACAACGTTGCCAACATGAACCCAAGAAACACCATAGACAATTTCGGTACCAAAAGGTCTGCCTGCTCGCTGTAATGTATATTTACCAACTTGTTCGTTACCAAATTTATCCGAACTCAATTGAGCAGCGATATATTTTTTAAAAATCTCATCGAATTTTTGTTGATCATTGATGCCGATAGCAAGTACATAATTTTCTTTTTGCGATTGCCCTTCAGTAAAAGCAATTAGGCCTGCTTGTGGGTCGATACCCCAAGCATTAAAGCTTTTACTATCAAAAATATCAAAATTGTATTGTTGCTTTATTTTTTGGCGTACCAGGGAAAATTGTTCAGCGCCGCCATGACTAGTTAATTTAGTGAAAAAACCATTGAGGCCATTAATGAAATCATTGAAATTGTTAACTATAAATGCGGTGTGGGTGTCACCTGCCGGTAAAGTGCGAATATCGATGGCTTGTTTTTGCTGGCAACCACGACAAGAAGTTAGTGCTAATGCAACGGTGATAGCGCTTGTAAGAACGGTAAAATTTCTAAGTTTTAAATGATTAAAATTCATGCATTATGGTTATCATAAAATATGCTGTTGAGAAAATATTACATTGATATAAACAAACATGTACAAATAAAAATACTTGTGAGATAACAAACATTTCATGAAAAGATGTTTTATTGGGCTAAAGTTAGAAAATAGCACGGTCGAATCACTAAAAGTACAGCTACAAGCCCTTAAAAAGCTGCCAACGACAGCTGCACGTAAATTGCGTCCAGTAACCCCAGAAAATCTCCATGTAACCGTCAAATTTTTAGGCCCCGTACCCGACGCTCAAATTAATGACATTTTAACTATTATGGCCAAAGCAGTACAAATATTCACCCCAGTCGCCATCAACGTACAAGGTTATTCGAGTTTTGGTACGCTAGACAAACCGCGACATATAATTGCCTTACTAGACGATAAAAGTGATTTTATTATAAAGCTTGGTACATATCTTGATGAACTACTTATGCCATTGGGTTTTGCAATAGAAGATAAGCCACGTATTGCTCATATTACTTTAGCACGAGTACAACAAGCAAAGGTTAATGGAGCATTAACCGATTGGCTATACGATGCGCCAAGAGGCAGAGTAGGGCCGGTAGCAACTGCTGCACTTATATTGTTTGAAAGCAAAAATGATAGAGAGCGGCGGGTATATGCGCCAATAGGTGAGGTCGCTTTTTAATTAATCTAAAAAATAGACTTCTGCTATTGTGGGAGTAACGACATAAAGGATTTTTATTATTATATCTAATAGCTCTATAAATTTGCCAACCGTAACCGCGCTTGAGCAACTATGGCAGCAAGTTAGCTCGCGACCGTTATGGGCACCACCAAATTTTAGACGTTATGTTTTGTTGCGTGAACAAATGCGCCTTAAACTAATTGATCCCAAGCGGGTGAATATTTTAGCACCTGCAGGTATGGTCAATGATTGCACCAGCTGTCTTGATAATTGTTGTATTGGCCGCCGCTCCATTGTTTTATTGCGTTTGCGGGATATTGCCACCCTGATTGATCTTAAACGCGAATATCTAATCAATATCGAAAAACCGCAATTTACCACTGAAGAGGTATCTGGTCGTATTGCGCTACAGAGACAAGTTAATAGTGACAGTTGGCAAACTTTTCCGGTGTTAGCACAAAACCGCTACTTTGCTTGTAAGGCGCTAACTGACACGGGGCAGTGTTCGCTTTATCCAAATTGGCCCTTGGCCTGCGCGCGTTTTCCGTATGCTTTTGATTTAGAGAGTAAAGAAGCATTTTTTAGCCATCGTTGTGATTCATATTGGATCAGACACGATGGACGTGTTGATGATCATATTGAAGCAATGAAGCAAGCTGCTGTGGCGAGCTATAACGAGCGTATTAAAGATAGTATTTTGTTAGCATATGCAAAGGATAGGCTTAAAGAGTTAGGATTAATGAGATTTTTACAGCTATAAGTATTGTTATTAAAGAAGCTGTGATAAAAATGTCTTTGCTGGCACTACCATGGGTTTATTTATTTGTGCAAAACAATCAGCATTTACAAAATTTGCATTAATAATAACCTGAAATGTATACGGGGCTTGGGTTTGCTTGCGAAAAAACTCAAGTGACGGGCTAAGACTAGTTTCTGATGTTTTAACCTCTACAAGTATCCAAGGTTTGTTATCCCGCGTTATTAAGAAATCAACTTCACGTTTATTTTTATCGCGTAAATATGAGAGTTGAAAATCACCAAAACCGAAATCAGTCCAGCCTTCAACAGCTTTAAAAAGGTGGCAAGCAACAAAAGTTTCGCCACGTTTACCAGCATCGCTAATATTCGACCAATCACGTAAAAACCATTTAGGTTCTTTGCGTAATGAGCGAGTGATATTTTTAAACCAAGGTCTAATTAAAAAACCAAAATGTAAACTGCAGAGAGTATTAATCCAACGACGAAGCGTATCAGCACTTACTTGAATTTCAGCAGCAAGATTACCGTAAATTAATTGTTCACCTGAACGTTCAATAAGAATGTTAGTTAATACTTCGATCTGAGATAATTCGCGTACCTGGGTAAGATCACGAATATCTTCGCGTACTAATTGTTGACGTCTAAGTGACCACCATCGGCGGGTAAAACGGTAATCACGTTTAATAAATGGTTCGGGAAAACCACGATGTTCCCAGAGCGCAGTAAAATCATCAGTAGCAATTTTTTTAGGCGAATGTAATATTTTTTTAGCATTCGGCAGACTTTGCCAGACAATCTCAGCTATACTAAATGGATGCATGCGATAGTGAAAATACCTACCCATTAAACTATCACCACCACGCCGGAAAGAATCTAAGCGTGAACTCCCAGTGATAAGAATACGAACATTTTCACTGTAGGTGTCGTAAAAACCTTTAAGCAGGGTTTTCCAACGGGAAAACTTGTGTATTTCATCAAGAATAACAACTTGTGGTTTTTCACGTAAACTTGAGAGTTTAAGACGTTCAGTTATTGCTGCCGGACCACGAAGTATGATGCGGCGATCATCACTATTATCCCAATCAAGATAGCTTTCTGGTGACGAAGCAACATTACGACAAGTTGTGGTTTTGCCAACTTGACGTGGACCAGAAACAAAAATTATTTGGCGATATTGGTTTAGATGATCAGCAATTATATCATCATAACAGCGATGCAGAAAAGTCATTTAACTATTTTACGATATATCGTATTTTGGTCAAGACTATTTTACGATATATCGTATTTTAGACTAGCCATACCGCCAAATCAAAATGTGCATCAAAATGTGCCAGAGGCTTATATGGGGTATTAACTTTACGATAATGTGTGGCAAAAACAGCTCGATTAATAACATCATAGAAACGTTTTGAACCTGCCGTTTTATAAAGTGCACGCATTTTTTGCCATACGGCGACCATGCCTATCACATAAATGCTGACCCGCGAGCTTCATACGACATTGCAAAACATGACGATGTGCACTTTCAACACGACCACTGCCGATACTAATACCACGCCGACGATACTCAGGATAATTCATTCGG